>JBOHHD010000804.1:0-2618 GCA_050700515.1 Pseudonocardiaceae bacterium | reverse complement strand
GTCCCCGGCTCTCCCCGGAATTCCTGGAGACCTTGGAAGGCATCGGCTGGAAAGGTGACCTCGACGAGATGCGCCGGTCGAAGATCGAAGACCTCGGATGGAGCTGATCGACAGCTCGGCGTGGATCGAATATTTGCGGGGAACAGGATCGAGAGCTCATGTCGAGGTGCGGCGGCTGATTCAGCAGAACCACTCGGCCATCGTGACGACGGAGCCGGTGGTCATGGAGCTGCTGGCTGGTGCGACCGATGACCGGGGCATGCGGCAGCTTGAGGAGCTGACGACCGGCCTGCGCCTGCTACCGGTCGACCCCGCAGTGGACTACAGCGACGCGGCGATGATCTACCGGACCGCACGGCGTAGCGGTAAGAAGGTCTGCAAGCTGCTCGATTGCCTGATTGCCTCGGTCGCGGTGCGCACCGGCGCGACTCTGGTGCACCGGAACCGGGACTTCGACGTCGTCGCGAAGTGCCTGCCCGATCTGCGGGTTCGTTCACTCGTCTGAGCTGGCCCTTTGATCCGGCGTTAGCGCTGCACCTCGACCGGCCATTGGTGGCTGCTGCCGGGTGTATCGAGCCAGATCGTTTGATGGTCCGGCGTGACGGTGAGGCCGAAGCGTTCGCGGGGTGGGGCGCCCAGTGCGTGCCAGGTGCGGTGGATGGCCTCGATGTCATCCCAGAGCGGGCGGGGTCCGGATTGGGTGAGGGTGCCGTCAGGGGTGAGGTGGGCGTGGGATCCGTCTGGGGAACTGAGGATCAGCTCGTGCAGGTCACTGCCCGGGTGGCCGTGGGCGAGCCGGGGCATGGTGAGGTCGAGCATGAACCGGAAGTCGGTGTTGTAGTAGATGCTGGCGGGCAATTCTGTGTTGCGCTGGGGCCAACTTGACGTGCCCGCCATCTCAGCCGGAACCCTCACCGGCCCCCCACTGTCCGGTCGTGCATTCGGGGTGGCTCGGTGGCGCATGAAGTAACCCGGGCCAATGAATCGTCCCTCAGCACTGCCGTGGCCGGTGACGGTAAGTGTGGTCAGGCCGGAGAACACCGGTGCGAGCACGATGCCCCCGAGTCGGGTCTGGTCTATCCATGCGGGCGGGATGCTGGTCACCGCGAAGGTGACGATAATCCGGTCATAAGGAGCGCGGGTGGGATAGCCGCATGCCCCATCGGCGGTGATCACGGTCGGGGTGTAGCCGCAGCGTCGCAACCGTTCCCGGGCGGCGGTGGTGAGGCCGGGGTCGACGTCGATGCTGGTCACCTGAGCCGAGCCCAGTCGCTCACACAGCAAGGCGGCGGTATAGCCGGTTCCGGTGGCCACCTGCAACACCTGGTGGTCGTCGTGCACATCCAGTGCGTGCAGCATCCTCGCCACCAGGCTGGGCATCGTGGCCGAGGAGGTGACCGCGTCGGGTCGGCGCTGGGTGATCAGTGTGGTGTCGGAGTACACCAGCCGCAGCCAACGATCCCGGTCCGTTTCGCCGTCGATGTGCTCGTCGGCCTGGTAGTAGGTCGGTACCAGGACGTGGCGGGGCACCGCGAGGAAGGCATCGCGCCAGCGGTCGTCGGTGAGCGTGCCGTCGTTGACCAAGGCGGTGACCAGCTCCCGGCGCAGGGTGTGGGTCTGGTCGGAGTCGAGGGTGCCGGGGTCATGCTCGATGGCTGAGGTGTCGGTCACGCCGGTGTCCCTTTCAATGCGGTCGCCAGGGCGCGAGAGATGGGTTGCCCGGTCCGATGTTCGATCCAGCCCCATTGCCCATTCGGGTTGATCTCGATGAACTGATACCCCTGGTCGGTAAGGATGAAATCCAAGGCACCGAAGAAAAGATCAAGTGAGCGCATCAGCCGACGAACCCCTGCCTCGACGGCGTCGGGTAGCTCGTGCGGCCGGTAGGCGGTATTGTCGTCGCTGCGGCGCCAATCCAATTCACCGGCATTTGTGATCTCGGTGGCGAACACCTTGTCGCCGACGACGGTTACCCGCAGATCAGTCTTCTGCACGAGTGTGGCTTGGAACAGATGGGCAGTTGTGGTGATGGTGGGGTCGCGGTATCGGTCCGTCGGCACGTCGTTGGTATAGACCACCCCAGACAGTCGCCCGTCCTCGGTGCGGGGCATCCGTGCGTACAAGGTCTTGGTGATGATCCCGTGTGGCTGGCGGGCGGCGAAATCGGCCACGGCGTGCGGGTCGTTGGTGATCAGGGTCGGCGGCACGGTCAGGCCCGCCGCTGTGGCGTGGGCAAGTTGACGGGGCTTGTACTCGGCTCGGTGCACGCTGGTGGGGGTGTTGATCCAGGTGGCGGGCAGGGATTCCAGCACGCCCCAGAACCCGAAGCGGGCCTGCCCCTCGCACCAGCTGACCATGTCCAAGGGTATGGAGACGTCGAATTCGAACCGTCCCGGCCGTCGGTAGTAGATGGTTTCCACCTCGTCCAGCGACACCCCGTTCAGCGCGGCGTGCCACCGGGAGTGCTGTCCGATCTCGCCGGTGAGGGTTATTTCGGTGGGGAACTGGGCGGTGTCGAGCCGCAGGAACGCAACCCCGTCGCTGTGCAGGTGGGTGAGCACCATATCCGCGGTGGGATCCACGGGTGCGGTGAGCACCAGCACCCGTGGACCATGGAT
>JBOHHD010000803.1:0-2681 GCA_050700515.1 Pseudonocardiaceae bacterium | reverse complement strand
GTGTGGAAGGTCCACCATGACTTGACATGCGCGACGAGTCGTTCCACGGCGCCCGCAGCGCTGAGGTGGCGGCGTTGCTTGCTTTGTCACTCTTACTGAGCTCTCCACCGCGAGGGGTCTTGTGTGGGGTGGCTACAGTGCATTTCGGGCATTCTTGATCGCATCCCTGATAACCCTTTTCGGTGATCGCTCCGCCGGACTTTCTAATGATCTCGGCAACCGATGTGGCGCTGAATGCTGTCGCGTCGTGGGTACGTCCTGGAAGGGGGTCGGAGATGTAGACGGCGTATCCGTCGAGTAAGCTGATGAGTTGTGTGTTGAAGCCGGTCGTGCCGTGCTTGCGGCTCCACAACTCGTGGTGATCGGCGTAAGACCAGCACGGAGTGATGGCGCCGTCCACGAGGCAGACCTTGCCGTTGACCGTCTCGATGGCCTCCTGAACAATCGGCACAAACTCATCCAGCACAGATGTGACGAGGGGCGCCAGGAGGGTCGCGATCCGCGATATCGTGGGTTGTGAAATATTCCGCAGATCACCCAAGAATTCCTGAGTAGCGTTCTGGCGGAGATACCTGCAGGCAATCTCTACAGCTTGATACAGTCCACACGACTTCGGCCCGGCCATGTTGATCCACAGCCAGCTTTCTCGCACGTCGAGGCTCTTCCCCTAAAAGGCAGCACCCCCCATGGCACGAGGATCATCCGCGTCTTGGGCAGCCCTGAACGCCCGGTTCGCCACCAGATCAGTCAGGTCGGGAACCGCTTGATAACTCAGGAACAAGTCCATCCGGGTGATATCCTGCCGACAGCCGCGCGATCGCCACGTATGGGGGAACTGATCGGCCGAGGGACGGCGTCTGAACGGGACAAGCCGCGATCGGAGGGATTCGTTGAGCGACCGCAGATGGGGTTTCGAGGATCTCGACGACCAGGAGTACGAGGAGCTCTCCAGTCGGCGACCAGCCAGCCGGCCCGCCGCGCCGGAGCAGACCGAGTCCGGGCAGGACGCCGACAGGGTCGTCACTGTTCACGTCACCCCGACCGGCGAGGTCGCCTCGGTCCACCTGGCCGCCGACTGGAAGCGGGCCGTCGCCCCTCGGGGGCTGGGGAGCAGCGTGCTTGCCGCGGCCAACGCCGCGACGGCGGCGGCCATGGTGGCGCAACAGCCGCGGATCGACGAGCAGCCGCCACCCGCCCCCGCTGCTCAGCACGTGGACCGGACGCCGCTGACCCGCTACGACGTCGACCGCCTCCTGGCGGCCGTGACCGCCGACCTTGAGCAGTTCACCCGGCAGGCGGCGGAGGTCGCCAACCGCAGGGTGTCCGCCGAGAGCGCGGGCCAGCACGTCAGCGGCACCGCCCAGCGCGGGCACGTGCTTGAGGTGTCGGTGGATTCCGGGTGGGCCTCGCGCGCTCGGACGTCGGAGATCGAGAGCGAAGTCCTCGACGTCCTGCGCCAGCTGCGTCGCAGGAGCACGCCGGGCGAGCTCGCGCAGGGGCCGCAGAGCTCAGCCATCGCGGAGCTGCACGCACTCGCCAGTGACCCCATGACCCTGATGGACAGGCTCCGACGGGGTCGCAACCGGCAGTCCACCGAAGGGGGCAACAGGAGATGAGTGAAATCGACGTCGCCCTGGCGGCGATGCGGACGGACGCTCGCCTCTGGGACCGCGCCGCAGATGACGCACAGGGCCCGAGATCGGCGCTGGACGGCGTCACGTTGACACCCGAAGACGTCTCCAAGTGGGCCGCCGATGCCGGCCTGCTCCAGACCTATGACCAGGCGATCATGCAGGTCCAGACACTGCTGCAGCAGGGTGCTGACAACTTTCATGCGATCGCCCAGGCGTTGCGCGCATCGGCTGAAACCTACCAGCGCGAGGACGAGGCCGGCCGGCACACCTTCGATAGCACGTACTGAGAGGGCGGAGATGACGAGCGCGATAGCCGAGGCGTCCGACAAGGCGGACGAGATCGAGCAGAAGATCCGAGAATTCTTCGACGCGGTCAACGACACCATCAGCTGGGTGCCGTGGCCCTTGTCGGATCTGATCGAGCCGATCGAGCAAGGGATGGAGAACCTCAGTCAAGAGATACAGAGGTTCTGGGACGAAGTGACCGAACCCTTCAGGAAGCCCGGTAACCCGGATCGGCTGCGACAGGCGGGGATGACATGGTCGGACAGCGTCGGCGATGCCCTCGGAGAGATAGCCGGGAACATCGGCTTGCAGAACCACCAGACGAACCTCCAGTGGACGGGCAGCGCCGCCGAGGCATACAAAGCCCTCGTGCCCGCCCAGGTCGATGCGCTGAACGGTCTGAAGAACCTCGCGGAGAAGATGCGCACGTCTCTGGATGATCTGGCTGAGTCCGTCGAAGACTTCTGGCTCATGATGAAGATCGCTTTCGCCTCCTTCGCGGCCGTGATCATCGGTGCGCTGGTGAGCGCGTTCTTCGTGGTGACGATCCCCGCAGCGATCGGTGTGATCATCGCCGCGTGCACTGCCGCCGTCGTGTTCGTCGGCGCGACGATCAACGCGCTCGACGGCCACCTGGACGTGATTCGGGACCAGCAGACCGCAGTCGTGCAGGGCATCCAGGATGTCGGCACCCGATGGGAGGCCTCGAACATCGCCGGGATCTCGGATGCCAGCGTGACCGACGGCGACGCCTCCGACTGG
>JBOHHD010000802.1:0-8196 GCA_050700515.1 Pseudonocardiaceae bacterium | reverse complement strand
CGCGGACAGTGGTGGCGTGCGTCCTCGGACCAACAGCAACGGCACCACCAGAGTGATCGCGGCGGCCACGATCGCCGTGGGCACCACCCACGCCCGGAACAGGAAGTCCGACCCGGTGGGTGCCACCAGCAAGGCGAGCACGGTCGAGGCCATGGTGGCGGTGACCCGGAAGGCGGGGTGCGTAGCGGAGGCCGCCAGCGGGATGGCCGCCCACAGCAGGTACCAGGGGTGGACCACCGGCCCCAGCAGTACTACCGCCCCCAGCCCGATTCCGAGCCCGGCCACCGGCTCGATCCGCCCCCGCCAGCAGCGCCACAACAGCACCAGGCACACCCCGCCTGCCGCGGCCAGCCCGAGGGACCGGGTGAGGGAGAGCACCGACGTGGTGTGGTCCCCCAGCCCGAACAAGGTGCCGATCAGGGCGGCCAGCAGGCCGAGATCGGTGACCACGGACATCCAGCTGCGGATCACGTTGGGAGTGCCCAGTGCGCCGACCCAGCCGAAGCCAAGTCCGGTGCCCAGCCCAATCACCACCGTGGTGGCCAGTGCCATCCCCCCGACCACCAGTCCCGCCCACGCCAGATCGCGCAGGCGGCCACCCCGATGATGGGCCAACCAGGTCACGAGGAACCCGAGGGCCAGCGCAGCGGGCACCTTCACCGACGCCGCGGCGGCGATGAGCACCATGCCGGCGAGCAGGGTCGGGCACACCGCTGGTGCCCGCAGTGCCACCTCCAGCCCCACCAGCATCAGACCGATCATCAGAGCCTCGTTGTGCACGCCACTGACCAAGTGGAACAGCACCAACGGATTAGCGGCGCCGAGCCACAGGGCGAACACCGGTGAGACACCTACCCGGCGGGCCAGCCGGGGTAGCGCCCAGACGATCATCATGAGGCCGGCCAACGCGAGCATGCGGTGCAGCAGCGCACCGAGCACGACATCATCGCCCGCGATCCAGTCGATCGGTCTGCCCAGGGTGAGGAACAGCGGGCCGTACGGGGCAGGGGTGTTGCGCCAGATGGTGGGGATGCCCCGCACCAGGGGGTGGTCCACCCCCAACGCGTCGGCCGGACCGAGGCGGTAAGGGTCCAGCCCACGATCGGCCATCGCGCTCTGTGCCAGGTAGCTGTAGACGTCCCGGCTGAACATCGGTGGCGCCACCATCAGCGGCACCAACCACATCACCAGCGTCCGGTCCAGCTGAGCTCGGGAGATCAGTCGAGTGCGCCCGGGAGCAGCCAGGGCACCGAGCCACAACCAGGCGAGTACCACCATGAACACACCGGTGTAGGCGATCGCCAGCGACGCCGTGGGCATCCGGGTGAACAGGCCCAGCACCGGACGGCCGATCACCGGATTGCCCAGCACCGGAGCGGTGCCCGCGCCCAGCGAGCCCACCGCCAGGAGCAGCGCGCCCACCGTGCCGAACCGGCGCACCCTGTCGAGTTGGCCCACTTCGGTCGGAGTGAGGTCGGGGCCGCCGAGGGGTGATGGTCTCAGCGCGGGCGGGGATGCCCCGACTCCACGTGCCCACCCAGCTACCACGGCGGGAAGGGTAGCGGTGTTTGACCTTCCCGAGGAAATACGTAACATTGGTGTTGTGAAAAACGTCGGGGCGGACTCAACGTCGCGGGCGCAGCTGCCTGCCGGCGGGGATGGCCGCACTCGCGAGGCAGTGGCCCGGACGTTACTGGAGCATGGGCCGGTGTCGGCCGCCGAGGTCGCTGACTCGCTCGGTCTGAGCGCCGCTGCGGTACGTCGCCACTTGGATGCCTTGTTAGCCGATGGCCAGGCCACTACTCGCTCGGCGCCACGACACGGTCCCCGGGGCCGGGGTCGCCCGGCGAAGCTGTTTCTGCTCACCGCGGGGGGTCGGGCGCGGTTCGGTCATGCCTATGACGATCTGGCCGCGGCAGCGTTGCGCTTCCTCGCCGAGCGCGGTGGCGAGCAGGCGGTCCGCTCGTTCGCCGAGCAACGGATCACCGATCTGGTCGATCGGCACCGCCACACGGTGATCGCCCGGCCGGACCCGACAGGACGTGCCCAGGCGCTGGCGGACGCGCTGAGCAGTGAGGGCTACGCGGCTTCGGCTCAGCACGTCGGCAACGGTGCGCAGCTCTGCCAGCACCACTGCCCGGTCGCGCACGTCGCTGCGGAGTTCCCGCAGCTGTGCGAGGCGGAGACCGCCGCCTTCGCCGATCTACTCGGGATTCATGTGCAGCGGCTTGCCACGATCGCCCGCGGTGATGCGGTATGTACCACCCACGTTCCCGAAGCCCGGATACCCGCACAATTTTCGACAATTCCCGAACCGATCGATCCCACCACCGAACCGGATGGAGGCGTCTCGGCATGACCACTGCCCCCCAGCAGGATGTGCGAGCGCAGGATGGGCGAGCACAAGGCGCCCCGATAGTACCGCTCACCCAGGAGGAAACACTTTCCAGCCTGGGCCGTTACGAATACGGCTGGGCCGACTCCGATGCTGCGGGCGCCGAGGCCCAACGGGGCCTGTCCGAGGCCGTCGTGCGTGATATCTCCGCCAAGAAGAATGAACCGGAATGGATGCTGGAGACCCGGCTCAAGGCGTTGCGCCTGTTCCGGCGCAAGCCGATGCCGCACTGGGGTGCCGATTTATCCGGCATCGACTTCGACAACATCAAGTATTTCGTTCGCTCCACCGAGAAGCAGGCGGCGTCCTGGGAGGAATTGCCCGAGGACATCAAAGCCACCTATGACAGGCTGGGCATTCCCGAGGCGGAGAAGGCCCGGCTGGTGGCCGGGGTGGCCGCGCAGTACGAGTCCGAGGTCGTGTACCACAAGATCCGCGAGGATCTTGAGGAGCAGGGCGTCCAGTTCCTGGACACCGATACCGCTCTACGCGAGCAACCGGAGATCTTCCGGGAACACTTCGGCAGCGTGATCCCCGCTGGCGACAACAAGTTCGCCGCGTTGAACACCGCGGTGTGGTCCGGCGGGTCATTTATCTACGTGCCGCCGGGCGTGCGTGTCGACATCCCACTGCAGGCCTACTTCCGGATCAACACCGAGAACATGGGCCAATTCGAGCGGACCCTGATCATCGTCGACGAGAACGCCTATGTGCACTACGTCGAGGGCTGCACCGCGCCGATCTACAGCTCGGACTCGCTGCATTCCGCGGTGGTGGAGATCATCGTGCGCAAGGGTGGGCGATGCCGCTACACCACGATTCAGAACTGGTCCAACAACGTCTACAACCTGGTCACCAAGCGGGCCACCGCAGCCGAGGGCGCGACTATGGAATGGATCGACGGCAACCTCGGTTCCAAGGTCACCATGAAGTATCCGTCGGTGTGGCTGATCGGCGAGCACGCCAAGGGTGAGGTGCTCTCGGTTGCCTGCGCCGGGGAGGGCCAGCATCAGGACGCCGGGGCGAAGATGGTGCACGCCGCGCCGCACACCTCGAGCACGATCGTGTCGAAATCGGTGGCTCGCGGTGGTGGCCGTACCTCATATCGGGGGCTGGTGCAGGTCAACGAGGGCAGCCACCATTCCCGTTCGACGGTGAAGTGTGATGCCCTGTTGGTCGACCAAATCAGCCGGTCGGATACCTATCCCTATGTCGACATCCGCGAGGACGACGTGTCGATGGGGCACGAGGCCACCGTTTCCAAGATCAGCGATGATCAGCTTTTCTACCTGATGAGCCGGGGCCTGAGCGAGGACGAGGCGATGGCCATGATCGTGCGCGGGTTCATCGAACCGATCGCCCGCGAACTGCCGATGGAGTACGCCTTGGAGCTCAACCGTCTGATCGAGCTGCAGATGGAAGGAGCCGTCGGCTGAGATGACGGCTACCACTGATCGGCCTGCCACAAACGGCTTGGCTGCACACTCGCACGGCGGCGACGCTCCGATGTTGTCCCGTGGGCAGCGGTTCACTTCTTACGATGTGGATGCCTTCGAGGTGCCCGGGGGCCGTGAGGAGGAGTGGCGGTTCACCCCGTTGCGGCGGTTGCGGGGGTTGCACCAGGGGGTCGCGGCGACCGGCACCGCGCACGTCACCATCGACGGGGCCGACGCCGTCATCGTCGAGGAAGTGCATCAGGGAGACCCGCGCCTCGGGGAGGGCGGTGTCCCCGCCGATCGGGTCGCCGCGCAGGCCTGGAGCGCCACGACACAGGCCACGGTAATGACCGTGCCCGCCGAGACCAAGGTGACGGGTCCCGTGACGATCACTGTCACCGGGCCCGGCTCCGGAGAGGTTGCCTACGGGCACCTCCAGGTGCGCCTCGAGCAGTTCGCCGAGGCCGTCGTGGTGCTCGATTACCGCGGCGGCGGCACCTATGCGGAGAACGTCGAACTGGTGCTCGCCGACGGTGCCCGGCTCACCCTGCTCAGCGTGCAGGACTGGGCCGACGATGCCGTGCACGTCGCCGCGCAGCATGCCCGGCTGGGCCGAGACGCGGTGCTGCGGGCCACCACGGTGAGTCTGGGTGGGGACCTGGTCCGGCAGTCTCCGACGGTGACGTTCACCGGACCAGGCGGCGACGCGGAACTTCTCGGGCTGTATTTCGCCGACGCCGGTCAGCACCTGGAGCACCGGTTGCTGGTGGACCACGCGGTCCCCCACTGCCGGTCCAACGTCGCCTACAAGGGTGCGTTGCAGGGCAGTCCTGGTAAACCTGACGCGCACACGGTGTGGATCGGTGACGTTCTCATCCAAGCGGCCGCAGAGGGCACCGAGACCTTCGAGGTCAACCGCAACCTCGTGCTGGGTGATGGAGCGCGGGCCGACTCCGTGCCCAACCTGGAGATCGAGACCGGAGAGATCGTCGGTGCCGGGCATGCCAGCACCACGGGACGCTTCGATGACGAGCAGCTGTTCTACCTGAACTCCCGGGGCATTCCGGCTGAGTTGGCCCGGCGGCTGGTCGTACGGGGCTTCTTCGGCGAGATCCTGCAGAAGATCGCGGTCCCGCAGGTGCGGGAACGGCTTGAGGCGGCGATCGAGGCCGAGCTGGAGGCGGTGGGGGTATGAGTGCCACTCGCGTTTGCAGCTTGACCGAGATGAAGGAGGACGAGCCCGTCGGCTTCGATGCCGACGGGGTGCCGGTGGTACTGGTTCGCCAGGGCGAGCAGGTGTACGCGCTGGCCGACATCTGTTCGCATGCCGAGGTCGCGCTCTCCGAGGGGGAGGTGACCCGCCAGGGCCTGGAGTGCTGGTTGCATGGCTCGTGTTTCGATCTGCGTACCGGGGCGCCCTCCTCTCCGCCGGCCTCGGAACCGGTGGATACCTACGCCGTGACGGTCGATGGTGACGATGTGTACGTCGATCCGTCCACGGTGACGAATAAATAGAATTTAAGAGCAATGAATAGCTTGTGATCAATAAATAGCTGGGACCAAACCGCTAGCGGGAGCTGAGAACACACCGATGGCCACTCTGGAGATCAAGGACCTGCATGTCGTGGTCCGCACCGATGACGAACAGACACCCGAAAAGGAGATCCTCAGCGGCGTCGACCTCACGGTTCGGGCGGGGGAGACCCACGCGATGATGGGGCCGAACGGGTCAGGCAAATCCACCCTGGCCTACTCGATCGCCGGGCATCCCAAATACCGGGTCACCTCGGGACAGGTGCTGCTCGACGGCGTCGACGTGCTCGCGATGGCGGTCGACGAACGCGCCCGCGCGGGTCTGTTCCTGGCCATGCAGTACCCGGTCGAAGTGCCCGGCGTGTCCATGACGAACTTTCTGCGCAGTGCTGCCACCGCGGTCCGCGGCGAGGCGCCCAAGTTGCGCACCTGGGTCAAGGAGGTCAAGGCGGCGATGTCCGAGCTGGACATCGACCCGTCCTTCGCCGAGCGCAGTGTGAACGAGGGTTTCTCCGGTGGGGAGAAGAAGCGCCACGAGATCCTGCAGTTGTCCCTGCTCAGGCCGAAGATCGCGGTGCTGGCCGAGACCGACTCGGGCCTGGATGTCGACGCCCTGCGGGTGGTCTCCGAGGGCGTGAACCGGTACCGGGCCGGCGGGGACGTCGGCGTGTTGCTGATCACTCACTACACCCGGATCCTGCGGCACATCGCTCCGGACTATGTCCATGTCTTCGCCGGCGGGCGGATCGTGGAGTCCGGCGGGCCGGAGCTGGCCGAAGAACTGGAGACCGGTGGCTACGAACGCTTCACTCGTCGGCCGGAGGTGACCGGAGTGTTGCCGTCATGACGGCTCCGCTGACCCAGAACGAGCTGGAGAAGATCCGCGGCGACTTCCCGATCCTGTCTCGCACGGTGCGTGACGGTCGATCCTTGGTGTACCTGGACTCCGGAGCCACCTCACAGCGGCCGCGGCAGACACTCGACGCTGAGCGTGCCTTTCTGGAGCAGCACAACGCCGCAGTGCACCGGGGGGCGCACCAACTGGCCGAGGAGGCCACTGACGCCTACGAGTCGGCGCGGATTCGGATCGCCGCGTTCGTCGGCGCGCAGCCCGGTGAGGTGGTGTTCACCAAGAACGCCACCGAGGGGATCAACCTGGTCGCCTATGCGCTGAGCAACTCAGCGGTCGCCGGGCCGGCGGAGCGATTCGTGCTGGTGCCCGGAGACGAGATCGTGGTCACCGAGATGGAGCACCACGCCAACCTGGTGCCCTGGCAGGAGCTGTGCCGCCGCACCGGCGCCACGCTGCGCTGGTACCAGGTGACCGAAGCCGGTCGACTGGACCTGGATTCCCTGGAGCTCTCCGAGCGAACCAAAATGGTGGCCTTCACCCATCAGTCGAACGTGATGGGCACCATTCCGCCGGTGGCCGAACTGGTCCGCCGAGCCCACGAGGTGGGCGCGTTGACCATGCTGGACGCCTGCCAGTCGGTGCCGCATACGCCGATCGACTTCGCCGCCCTGGGCGTCGACTTCGCGGTCTTCTCCGGTCACAAGATGCTCGGCCCGACCGGGATCGGAGTGCTCTACGGCCGCCGAGAGTTGCTCGAAGCGATGCCGCCGTTCCTCACCGGTGGGTCGATGATCGAGCTGGTGAGGATGGAAGGCTCGACCTACGCCCCACCGCCGCAGCGCTTCGAGGCCGGAGTCCCGATGACCTCCCAGGCGGTCGGACTGGGCGCGGCGGTGGACTACCTCTCGGCGGTGGGTATGGACCGGATCGCCGAGCATGAGCGCTCCCTGACCGAACAGGCGTTGGCCGGCCTGTCAAAGATCGACCACCTGCGGATCATCGGCCCCCCCGATACCGAGGACCGGGGTGGCGCGGTGTCCTTCGTGCTCGACGACGTGCACGCGCACGACGCGGGGCAGGTACTCGACGATCAGGGGATCGCGGTGCGGGTCGGGCACCACTGCGCCTGGCCGCTGCACCGTCGCTTCGGTATCGCGGCGACGGTGCGCGCCAGCTTCGCGCTGTACAACACCCCCGCCGAGGTCGAAGCTCTGCTGGCCGGGGTGCACGAGGTGCGCCGTTTCTTCCGGGTGCCCGCATGAAACTGGAACAGATGTACCAGGAGATCATCCTGGATCATTACCGCAACCCCCACCGTCGCGGCCTCCGCGAGCCGTTCGACGTCGAGTCTTTTCAAATCAATCCCACCTGTGGGGATGAGGTGACGCTGCGGGTCGCGCTGGATGGCGACCGCGTGGCTGATGTGTCCTACGAAGCGATGGGCTGCTCGATCAGCCAGGCGGCGACGTCGGTGCTCACCGATCTCGTGGTGGGGCGCACTGTGGCGCAGTCGACGTCCACCATGGACGCCTTCGTCGAGATGGTGCAGAGCCGGGGCCAGGTGGAGCCCGACGAGGAGATACTCCAGGACGCGGTCGCCTTCGCGGGGGTGGCCCGCTACCCGGCCCGAGTGAAATGCGCTCTGCTGGGGTGGATGGCGTTCAAGGATGCCGTCGGCCGGGCCGAACGCGGCAACGCTGACCATGGTGCCGAGCAAGGGGAAACGCGATGAGCGTGAATGAGGAAGCCGACGTGCAACGGGGCGCGGCCGGGATGCCCGAGACATCGCCGGCCCGTCCGTCCACCGAACTGGCCGCTGTTGACGACGTGGAGGAGGCCATGCGTGATGTGGTCGACCCCGAGTTGGGCATCAACGTGGTCGACCTCGGCCTGCTCTACGACGTGCACGTCGACGAGGGCAACGTCGCCACCCTGGACATGACGCTGACCTCGGCGGCCTGTCCGCTGACCGACGTCAT
>JBOHHD010000801.1:0-9074 GCA_050700515.1 Pseudonocardiaceae bacterium | reverse complement strand
GGGGCAAGCCCCGGCCCGTCCACGTTCTTCAGCCGGCGAAACCCGGTTGCCAGCGCTCGGCGATCCGGCGCAGTGGCACGGTGGCACCCAGCTGGCACAGCACCCCGAATGTCCCGGTGCTCACCCGGTGGATCAGCAGATATCGGGGTGGCAGGTTCAGTGCCCGTGCGGTGCGGAAATCAGGACTGCCGAAACCCCCGATGCGCTCGGCCTGCGCCTGCATCCAGGTCCGGGTGAAATGAAAGGTCTCGGTCCGCACCGGATCGGCGAACGGGCCGAGATAGGCCATCACGTCCTCGGCGTGCAGTTGCATGCCGGGCCGGACGAAACCCTCCTCGCGCAGCAGGGTGAGTAACTCCTCCGAGCGTTCCTCGACCGCCAGCCGGGTCGCTATGCCCAGAGTGCGCGGTGCCCCGCCGGGCTGCTTCGCGGCCGCACCGAAGTCGAGCACGCCGAGGCGCCCGTCCGCCAGGCGAAGGAAGTTCCCCGGATGGGGGTCGGCGTGCAGCAGTTCGGCGCGAGCCGGAGAAGAGGTGTGGAACTCGGCCAGCTTGAGTCCGATGCCATCGCGCTCAGCCCGGGATCCGCCGCGAATGATCTGCGCCAGTGGGATCCCGGTGATCCATTCAGAGACCATCACCTTCGGTGCGCTCGCGACCACTGCGGGGATGGCGATATCAGGATGCCCGTGGAATGCCCGGGCGAACCCGCGCTGGTTGTCGGCCTCGCCCCGGTAATCGAGCTCCTCGACCATCCGATCCCGCAGCTCGGTCAGTAGCGGCTTGACGTCCAGCCCCGGCACGATCGCCTGGAACAGCCAGCTGAACCGCTGTAACTGCCGCAGATCGGCGCGCAACGCCTCGTCGGCCCCCGGGTACTGCACCTTGACCGCGACGTCACGCCCGTCGTGCCACACCGCTCGGTGCACCTGCCCGATGCTGGCGGCAGCCGCGGGCTCGTCGGAGAACTCCGCGAAGCGGCGGCGCCACCCGGTGCCGAGTTGCTCGTCGAGCACTCTGCGCACCGCCTGCGGTGCCATCGGTGGCGCCGCGGACTGCAACTTCGTCAGCGCCTCGCGATAAGGGGCGGCCAGCTCGTCGGGGATCGCCGCTTCGAATACGCTCAGTGCCTGGCCGAACTTCATCGCGCCGCCCTTGAGCGACCCGAGCACCGCGAAGATCTGTTCGGCGTTGCGCGCGCTGGACTGGGCGCTGACATCCTGGGCGTCGTGTCCCACGAGCCGCTTACCCCAGCCCGCCGCGACTCTCCCGGCCATCCCGAACGGAAGGCTTGCGAGCCGGGCGGTTCGCCGGGTGGCCCCGCGGGGGATGTCGGTCACTCTGTGATTGTGCCTTGCCGCTGCGCCGTACTGCATCGGGTCTGTCGGCGGCTGAAGGGTTGCGGGGAGCTGCTGGCCGAGGTGAACGGGCGCTCATCCGGCGCCGCAACCGCAGCGTGGATGGGCCGGACGGGGGTGCCTACGGAACCTGCCGTGCACCGGATCCAGCTCCAAGACCGCGCCCCAGGTCGGGGGAACCGGCAGGCCTGCGCCTGGTCCGGCGAGCGCCGCGAGCACCTGCTCGGTGGTCAGCCCTGCGGCGAGCAGGGTGGCGGCCAAGCCGGCGGGCGGGGTCCGCCCGACCAGCTGGGCGGCCAGTTTCGGCCAGGCCAGATCTACGTCGGCCCGGTGAAGTTCGGCACAGGTCAGGCAGCTGCTGCGGCCCGGCCACACCAGTGGGCCCACGGCGGCTTTTCCCTCATGGGTGTAAGCCATCAGGTGCGGAACCCGGCGGGCGACCAGCTCGGTGATCACGGCCGGATCGGGCACCACCGTATCGGTGAGTACCACCAGGTCGGGCCTGGGCTGGTCGTGAACTCGCACATCGGGCGCGGCGCGGCGCACCGCGTCCACCGCAGCGGCGGCCCGGGACCGGTTGAGGTCATCGGGCAGGTAGCCGGTGCCGAGATCTCCGGCGCGCACGGTCCCGGTGGCGTGCACGGCGAGTTGCCCGACGCCGGCCGCGGCCAGCGCCGTCGCCAGCGCCACGGCCATCCGGCCGGATCCGACGACCCGTACGGCCGCCGCGTGTCGCCGGCGCAGCACCTCGCGCGCAGCGCAGGTGGTGTGCACCGACCAACTGGCCGCCTCAGCGGCCAGGGCCATGCGATGCCAGCCTGCTGGGCCATTGTCGGCAGCTGCGGCGTCCTGCACGAGACCTGCCCGGTGCAGGTCGGTGAGCATCCTGGTGCCCTCGCCGGGTGGGGATCCGGCGGCCTCGGCCTCCGCCAGCAGCTCGGCCGTGCTGCGAACACCGTCCATCCGGCGCAGCAGTGCCGCGAGCGGTTGCGGCAGATCCTCCAGGACCATGGCCCGTTGGGGGTCCAGGCCGAGTTGCAATGCGCTGGGGGATCGCCAGAGAACCGCGCGACCCGGCGCGAGCCGCAGCCGCTCGGGGAGCTCGGACGGTGCGGGGCCAGGGTGGGGAAAGGGGAGAGATACGTTCATGCCTGAGCAGCCTGCGCTGTCCGGCCCTGCGGCTCAACAGGCTGTCCACAGCACTATCCGCATCTGTGGACAACCTGTTGACGGATGAGGATCAAGAAGAGGCGAGCGCCAACGGTGCCATGATCATTTTGTTGGTTGGTCGTCGCCGTCGGCCTCACCGGATGCGTCGGGACGTTCGACGGTCGGAGGCTGTTCGCTCGGGGCATCGCCCGCCGTGCGCTCCAGCGCCGCGATGGGATCGTCAAGATCGGCCGCAAGGCTCGCCGCCCGGCTGGCGAATCCGGCGGGATCGTCGAGGTCTGCTGCGGTGGGCAGCAGGTCGGGATGGTTCCACAGGGCGTCCCGGCCCTCGAGACCGTGCTGGTCGGTGAGCTGCCGCCATACCTCGGCGGCGGCCCGAAGCTTGCGTGGTCGAAGCTTGAGGCCGACCAGCGTGGCGAAGGTGTGCTCGGCGGGGCCGCCGGAGGCCCGCCGCCTGCGCAGCGTCTCGCGTAGCGCGTCGGCGCCGGGTAGCCGTTCTCCCACCGCATCGGCGACCACGACGTCGACCCAGCCCTCGACCAGCGCGAGCAGGGCTTCCAACCGGCTCAGCGCGGCTTTCTGCTCAGGACTGGCCTGCGGTTCCAGCAGTCCGGAGCGCATCAGCCGCTCCATGCTCTCCGAATCGGTGGGGTCGATCTGGCCGGCCATGGCCTCCAGGGCTTCGTTGTCCACCCGGATGCCCCGCGCGAATTCCTCGACGGTGGCCAGCAGCCGCTGCTGCAGCCACGGCACATGGGCGAACAGACGGTGATGGGCGGCCTCGCGAGCGGCCAGGAACACCATCACCTCCGACTCCTTGCGCTCGAGGCCGATGGCGAACTTCGTGATCGCGTCCGGCAGCAGCGCGGCCGTGCCGTCGGGCCCCAGCGGCAGCCCGATGTCGGTGGAGGTCAGCACCTCACCAGCGAGCTGGGCCAATGCCGCACCCAGCTGCGAGCCGAAGGCCAGCCCACCCATCTGCTCGACCATCGCCACCAGCGGGCCGGCGGCCTGGCGGGCCTCAGCGGGCAGCGCTTCGATCCAGGAGCCGGCCATCTGGTGGGCCACCGGGTCACACAACCGCTGCCAGGTGGGCAGGGTGCGCTCCACCCAGTCCCGCGGCGCCCACGCAGCACTGCTCGCTGCGCCGGAGGGCAGGGTGGTGGCCGGGTCCAGCCACAGCTCGGCCAGGTGCACCGCGTCGGTGACCGCCGTGGCCTGCGCGGCTGAGGGCAGGCCGGTGGTGGACAGCCGTTGTAGGGCCATCTGCTTGGCCAGGTCGTAATTCACCGGACCGGCGCTGCTGGCCCCGCTCGAGCTCTGGCTGAGCATTTGACCGAGTTGGGTCAGCATCTGACCCAGGGCGCCCACGTCCATCCCGCCTGCCCCGAATCCCCCGAACGGGTTGGCGGGGTCGGGACCGCTGCGCCCGCCTTCCTCGGGGCGGTCCCGATCGCGATCCCGGGGGTCGTGGGAACCGAAGCCGAAGGGAAGGTCACTCATGGCACCCACCGTACGCGGATCGCAGGCCCGTACGCTGGTCGGCCGTGAACCGCCGAACGTGGACCATGCTGGTGAGCCTTGGCCTGGCGATGACCTTCGGGCTGCTGGGGGGGGTGGCGACGGTGCCCTACGTGGCGCTGCGTCCCGGGCCCACCTTCGACACCCTCGGTGTGGTGGACGGCACGACGGTGGTGGACATCCAGGGTACGCAGACGTACCCGACCGCCGGGCATCTCAACATGACCACGGTTTCCGTCCTCACCCACATCACCCTCTACGGAGCGATGGGTTTGTGGGCGTCCGGATCCAGTGCCCTGGTTCCTCGTGAGGAGATCTTCCCGCCGAATCTGTCCGAGCAGCAGATCGAGCAACAGAACCAGCAGCTCTTCCAGGACTCGGAGTCCCAGGCCGAGGCCGCGGCACTGCGCTATCTGGGTTATCCGACCAGGGTCGTGGTCGACCGGATACTTCCCGATGGGGCGGCGAGGGAGAAGCTGACCGCCGCGGACGCGCTGCTCACCCTGGATGGTCAGGAGGTCAGTACCGCGCAGCAAGTGGTGGACTCCCTGGAGGGGACGCGTCCGGGACAGATCGTGCAGGTCGGTTTCCAGCGCGGCGACACCCCGGTGCGGGAGGTGGCGGTCGAGCTGGGGAGCGGTCCGCAACCCGATCGCGGCTACCTGGGCCTCGGGTTGGCTGATCAACCGGATGTGGATTTCGACATCACGATCAGCCTGGCTGACGTCGGAGGCCCCTCCGCGGGTCTGATGTTCGCCCTGTCCATTGTGGACAAGCTGACCCCTGGACCGCTGGCTGGAGACACTTTCGTGGCGGGTACCGGGGAGATTCAGCCCACTGGTGAGGTCGGTCCCATCGGTGGCATCCCGTTCAAGATGATCCGCGCCCGCCAGGCGGGTGCGACGGTGTTCCTGGTGCCCGCAGGAAATTGTGACGAGGCCGTGGCGCGGGTACCCGAGGGGCTGGCCCTGGTGCGCGTGGAGAGCCTGGCCGGGGCGGTCAACGCCCTGGATGCCTTACGCGCCGGTGAGCAGCCGCCAACCTGCGCCCCGTGAGTGCGTAATGGTGTTATAGCGTTATAGCGCTGTCTGCCACTCACAGGTGCTTCAACGCAATGTCGCCAGCAGCGCGCGGAGCAGGTTCGGGGCGAGTTGCGGATCCTCGACCACTTCCTCCGGCTCCGGGTTGCTGCCCGTACCGGCCCGTAGCCGTAATACGCAGGCCCCGACACCCTCCCGCAACACCGCGGCCACCAGCCGGCCTTCCCGCCGCTGCGGGTGCCCGGTAGCCGCGCGGCGGGCCTGGACCGGATCGTCCGGCAGCTCGCCGAGCCCCGCCGCGGCACTCGGGGGGAGCACCACGATCTCCTGGGCCAGGGCGCACCCGGCGACCGCCTCGGGCCATTCGATACCGGCCAGCGCGGTATCGAGCTCTCCGCTGGGAAGCCCCTCCTGGGCCACCGGCGTCAGAGCCGCTTGGACGTCCAGCCGTTCGGCCAGGTCCGGTTGGCTGGCCAGCAGCGTCGGAGTGGGTACCAACGCGAACAGTTGAGGCTGCTGATCCCATCCGGCTGCCGCGACGAACTCCTCCACCTCGCGCGCGGTAGCCGGCAGTGCCCGAGAGAGCTCGGAGAGAGATGGCTGCTCAGCGCTCACCCAGCCATCCTTGCACTGCTGGCCACCTGCGGCGGCAACCACCTGCGACCCGTGGCGATGCGACCACCTTTTTCGGAACCCTGAGGCCCTCCGTAGAGTTGGACACACAGGACTCACACCGGCGTGGACGCCATCGCCTGCGGCGAGGAGTCCGATGCCTCTATCTCCGTACTTCGGGAGTGTGTCTTGTGGCCGGTAGGCCCTCCGTCGCAGTGCCGACTCTGTCCCGGCGTGGCCGAATACTGCTCATCATCGGGACTGCGCTACTGGTGGCACTGATCGTCGGGTCACAGCTGATCGATACCTATGTGGACTGGTTGTGGTTCGGCGAGGTCGGCTTCCGCTCGGTGTTCACCACCGTGCTGGCCACCCGTGCGCTGCAACTGGTGCTCGTCGGTCTGGTGATTGGCGGTTTGCTCGCTCTGAACCTGCTGATCGCCTACCGCGCTCGACCGGTGTTCGTGCCGGTTGTGGGTACCGAGGATCCGGTGGCGCGCTACCGCACGGCGATCATTGCGCGGTTGCGGTTAGTGGGAATCGGTGTGCCAGCATTGGTCGGTCTGCTCGCCGGACTGTCCGCCCAGGCCGACTGGCAGACCGTGCAGATGTTCTTGCACAGTAGTGACTTCGGTGTGCAGGACCCCGAGTTCGGTCACGACGTTTCCTTCTACGCTTTCGAGCTGCCCTTCTACAGTGCGTTGTTGTCCTGGGCGTTCGTCGCGGTGGTGCTCTCCTTCCTTGGTGCGTTGATCACCCATTACCTGTTCGGCGGGCTCCGCCTCGCGGGCAACGGCGGGCAGCTCTCCGGCCCGGCCCGGGTCCAGCTTGCGATACTGGCGGGTACCTTCGTCCTGCTCGAGGCAGTGGATTACTTCCTTGAGCGCTATGGGCTGCTGTTCTCCCAGCGCAACTCGCTGTTCACCGGGGCAAGTTACACCGACCTCAACGCCGTGTTGCCCGCCAAGATCATCTTGTTGTGCATCGCGGTGATCTGCGCGATCGCCTTCTTCGCCGGGGCGGTGCTGCGAAATCTGCAATTGCCTGCCATCGCCACTGCGCTGTTGCTGCTGTCGAGCATCCTGGTCGGGTGGGCGTGGCCGGTGATGCTGGAACAGTTCTCGGTTCGTCCCAATGCCAACGAGCGTGAGGCGCCGTCGATCGAGCGGAATATCGCCGCGACCAGGCAGGCCTACGGGATCACCGATGCGCAGGTCGAGTACCAGGAGTACTCCGGCCGCAGCGATGTCTCGCCCTCGGTTGTGCGTGCTGATACCGCCACGATCCCGAACATACGGCTGCTGGACCCGAACGTGCTGGCGGAGACCTTCACCCAACTGCAGCAGCGGGAGAACTTCTACGGTTTTCCCGCCAAGCTCGATGTCGACCGCTACACCGTGAACGGGGAGAAGCAGGATTACATCGTCGCCGTGCGGGAACTGGAATCCGATTCGCTCGCCGAGAACCAGCGCACCTGGATCAACCAGCACCTCACCTTCACCCACGGCAATGGCTTCGTCGCCGCACCGGCCAACACGGTGAACTCGGCGCTGGATGCGGCCGGCTCGGGAGAGGGTGGCTACCCGGTGTTCACCGTGTCCGACACCACTAGACAGGGTGACATACCGGTAGATCAGCCGCGGATCTATTTCGGTGAGCTGATCGACGACTACGTCATCGTCGGAGGTGATCCCGGTGCCGTCCCTCGAGAATTCGATGGCCGCCCGGAGAACTTCACCTATGACGGCGGGGGCGGGGTGCCGATCGGGGGCTGGGCGAATCGGTTGTTGTTCGCTGCCCATTACAGCGAACGCAATATCCTGTTCAACCAGGCCATCGGAGCCGATTCAAGGATTATTTACAACCAGCATCCGAGGGATCGTGTGGAGAAGGTCGCTCCCTGGCTCACGGTGGACGGCGACCCTTATCCTGCTGTGGTGGACGGCCGTGTTCAGTGGATTGTGGACGGCTACACGACCCTGCGGAACTACCCGTACGCACAGCGAACCGTGCTGGGTGAGGCCACGACGGACTCCTTGTCCGGCACCGGGGTGGCCCGCCTGCCGAATGAGGAGATCAGCTACATCCGTAACTCGGTCAAGGCCACGGTCGACGCCTATGACGGTACGGTGACGCTCTATGCCATCGATGAGCAGGATGCGGTTTTGCAGACCTGGATGAAGGTCTTCCCAGGTGCCGTGAAGCCAGGTAGCGAGATCAGTGACGAGTTGCGGAGCCATTTCCGCTATCCGGAGGATCTGTTCAAGGTACAGCGAAAGATGCTCGCTCGTTACCACGTCGACAATCCTTCGGTGTTCTTCACCAGCGACGACTTCTGGACCGTACCGGCCGATCCGACACCGAACCAGCAGACCATCGACCAGCCGCCGTACTACGTACTGGCCGGGCCTCCCACGGGCTCGGGTCCGCCGGAGTTCCAGCTCACCAGCGCCCTGGTCAGCCTGCGCCGACCGTTCCTGGCCTCCTACGTCTCGGCGGGGTCGGATCCGGAGAACTACGGCAAGATCCGCGTGCTCCAGCTACCCGGCGATTCCCAGACTCAAGGTCCCGAGCAGGTGCAGAACCGGTTCGTGACCGACGCGGACGTCAGCCGCGAGCTCAACCTGCTGCAGCAGTCGCAGACCGAGGTTCGTTACGGCAACCTGCTCACGCTGCCGGTCGGGGGCGGGCTGCTCTACGTGCAACCCGTCTACATCGAGCGAGCCAACCAGGAGAGCTCCTTCCCGCAACTGAACCGGGTGCTGGTGGCCTACGGGGACCGGATCGGATATGCCCCCACGCTGCGGGAGGCGCTCAACGACGCCTTCGGAGCCGGTGCGGGGGATGCCAGCACCGTGCCTGCCCTGCCGACGGCGCCACCCCAGCAGGGCGCGACACCACCCCCGGCCGTAGCCGGCCCCGGCGGGACCACCAGCCCGGAGCTACTTCAGGTCATCACCGACATCTCCGGCGCGCTCAACCGGCTTCGGGACGCCCAGACCTCAGGCGACTTCGCCGCCCAGGGCAGGGCGCTGGCGGACCTGGACGCGGCCACCCGCCGATTCGACGCGACCGTGGCGGCCGGGGACGGTACCGCCGACGGGGCACAGAGCCCGGCTCCTCCTCCGCCGACCCCCGAGGGCGGCGGCTGATGACGTGCACCGCAAGCCGTTGACCTGCCGATTTGTCCGTCCCGAGGCGCTGGGGGTAAGGTTATTTCAGCGACGCGGGGTGGAGCAGCTCGGTAGCTCGCTGGGCTCATAACCCAGAGGTCGTAGGTTCGAATCCTACCCCCGCTACCACCACGGAAGGCCCTTGACCGGCACGGTCGGGGGCCTTCCTGATATTTAAGGTCCACGATGTTTGACGCTCAC
>JBOHHD010000800.1:0-4474 GCA_050700515.1 Pseudonocardiaceae bacterium | reverse complement strand
CTGCCGGTCAGCCGCAAGCGTCGGGCCCTGGTCGCCGCCGGGTACGCGCTGTTGCCGCCTGCCATTGCCGGGCTGGCGCAGGGCCGGCTCGACGTCGTGGTGACCTTCATTCTGCTGCCGCTCGTGCTGGCGGGTATCGCCGTGGTGCTCAGCGGCGGAAGAGCCAGCGGGAGCGCCGCCTGGCTGTCCACGGCCGCCGCCACCGCGGTGGGGCTCGCGGTCATCAGCGCGTTCGCCCCCCTGGTGCACCTACTGATATTGGCTGTGGTGTTACTGGGATTCGTCCTGGTCCCCGCCCCCAACGGGACGGCGCTGCGCCGGGTGGCCGGGCTCTTCGCCGTGGTGCTGGCCCCGTTGGGGATGCTCATGCCCTGGCCGGCCGTGGTGGTCCAGCGCCCTGCGGTGCTGCTGCACGGCGTGGGTGCGGTGGTGCCTGAGTCCTCTCCCGGCTGGTTACGGCTGATCGCCATGGACCCCGGCGGCGCGGGCGCCGTGCCCTGGGTGGGTCTGGTGGTGGCGGCAGCAGCCGTCATCGCGATCATCGTCCGGCCTACCTGGGCGATGCTGCCCGGGCTGGGACTGGTGCTGCTCGGTGCCGGGGCGGTCGCCGTGCTGACCACGTTCTCGGTGGCGCCGCTGGCCGGCGGCGATCCTCGTCCCGGGTTCACCGGGGGGGCGCTGCTGCTCGTCGGTTGCGGATTGCTGTGGATTGCGTTGCTGGCCGGCCGGAGCACCGCGCGAGCGCCGCGAAATTCCGGGATCGCCGGCAAGGCGATAGCCGCCATGCCGTGGCTCGGGGTGGGCGCGCTGTCGGTGGTGGCGGTGCTGGTGGGTTCGGCTGGACCACTGACCGATGAGATGCCTGCCGGCCAGCCGGTGTTGGCCGCCGCGTTGAGCGACGAGCTGGCCCGCGACGGAACATCGGTGCTGGTCGTCGGCGACGAAGGCGAGCCGGTGCGGCTGACCAGGTCGCGGACGGCGCGCTTCGGTGACGATGACATCGCCCCGCTGCGGGCCACCGGTTCCCGGTTGGAACGGGTGGCGGCGGCGCTGCGGGACGGGAAGCCGGGGGAGACCCCCGCCGCCATCGCCAATGTGGCCGCGACCGGGGTGGAGTTCGTGGTACTGCCCACCGCGGAGCAGGGTGCCCGCGCCCTCGCCGCGGCCGGCTCACTGGCGCAGAGCGCGCCTCCCACGGCCGATGGCCGGCCGGTGCTGCGGGTGGTCCGGCCGATTCCGGGCGCGGAGCTGCTCGGCCCCGCGCTGGCCGAGCAGGCGCGCAGCGGGGCCGCCCCGCCCATCGACAAGGGGGTTACGGGGGTCCTGGTGGAAGGCGGGCCGCCCTCCGTGGCAGTGCAGGTGGAAGCCGGCGCCCAGGATCGGCTGCTGGTGGTCGCGGCCAATGACGAACCCGGCTGGCAGGCCACGATCGACGGTGCGGCGGTCCCGGTGGTGCGGGGTTGGGGACACCAGGTCGCGGTACTGGTGCCGGCTACGTCGGCGGAAGTCCGAGTGGACCGCTCGGAGCTCGCCCGCGCCCTGCTGTTGCTCGGTCAGGCGGCCATGGTCCTGCTGATAGTGGGTATGGCCGTGCCCAGCTGGCGGTCTGCTCGGCACAACCGCGAGCACAGTGGGTGAGCCGGCGTCTCAGCTCCTGGGGTCGGTGGGACCGTCGATGACATCCGGGTCCACCCCCAGATAGCTGGCGATCTGTTCGACGAGTACCTCGTGCACGAGGTCGGACAGGTCGCCGCCGTCCTGTGCCCTGGTCTCCAACGGTCGGCGGTAGAGCACGATCCGAGCTCGCGTCGGCAGGCCAGCCCGGTCCACCCCGGCCGGCACCAGGCGGGCCAGCGGGACCTTGCCGTCCTCCACCACGTCGCTGCCCCAGCTCACCGTGGCGGGGTTGCAGTCGATGACCTCCGGCACCTCGTCGACCGCCACGTCGAGCTGGTGGAGCTCGGCATGCCAGCGCTCGTCGATCGGCTCCAGCGCATCGAGCACGATCGCATCGAATCGCTGTGAGCGGCTGCGCGAGGCGGGCAGCGTGGTGGGGAACAACAGTCCCCGGACGCCGCGGCCATGTCGGTCCCGGTGCCTGCGAAGGCGGGTAAGGGTTGGCCGCGTCGCTGTCATGACCGTCGAGACTACGCCGGGCGTACTCGACCTGCTCCGCTCCCGCGCGCGCCTGCCACACGCCGCCGCGTTCACGCGCTAAGGTCGCCGCCGTGCGCAGCGTGCGGCGGTGCTCGAGGACGGGGTGCATCAACCCGGCAGTCGCGACGCTGACCTTCGTCTACGCCGACTCCACAGCCGTGGTGGGTCCGTTGGCGACCTACAGCGAGCCGCATTCCTATGACCTGTGTGAGCGACACGCGTTGCGGTTGACCGCTCCCCGCGGGTGGGACGTGGTCCGTCACGAGGGTGAGTTCGCCGAGCCGGAGCCCACGGTGGACGACCTCACCGCGCTGGCCGAAGCGGTGCGGGAGGCGGGCCGGGTGGATCGCCCCATCGACCCCGTCCTGACCGCGCCGGTGCCCGGCAGCGGCCGTAGGGGGCATCTGCGCGTGCTGCCCGATCCGATCGACGGTTGAGCTCGGTGCCCGTCTGCCATCGCAGCGGGGACGGGGACGCAGGGACGGGGACACTGCTCCGCGGGGGCGCGGCCCGCGGTGAGCGCGCCGATAGGCTCACCCATGCCGTGTGCAGGCGCTGGACGTCCGCTGGACTGAAGACCAGCCACACCCGAGGAAGGGAGCGCAGTGCCCGACCTGTCCGCGATCGTGAAGGCGTACGACATCCGGGGGGTCGTCGGTGAGCAGCTCGACTCGGAGGTGGTCCGGGACTTCGGTGCCGCCTTCGCGGAGTTCGTCGGCCGTTCCCCCGGCTCCGAGATGACCAGTTCGGGGGCGGTGGTGGTCGGCTACGACATGCGGGACTCCTCTCCCGGCCTGGCCGACGCGTTCGCCGAGGGCGTGACCGATCACGGCCTCGATGTCGTCTCGATCGGCCTGGCGAGCACCGACATGCTCTACTTCGCTTCCGGGCGGCTCGCCCTGCCCGGTGCGATGTTCACCGCGAGCCACAACCCGGCCCGCTACAACGGCATCAAGCTCTGCCGCTCCGGTGCCGCGCCGGTGGGCCAGGACAGCGGGCTGGAGGAGATCCGGGCCGCCGTCGAACGCAAGATTTCCCCCGGACCTGGCGGCGGTGTCGTGACCGAGCGGAACATGCTCGCCGACTACGCCGAGTACTTACGCTCCCTGGTGGACCTGTCCGCGATCCGGCCGCTACGGGTCGTGGTGGATGCCGGCAACGGGATGGGCGGCTACACCGTTCCCTCGGTGCTGGCCGGGTTGGCGCTGGATGTCATCCCCCTGTACTTCGAGTTGGACGGTAATTTCCCCAACCACGAGGCCAATCCGCTGGACCCCGCCAACCTGGTGGATCTCCAGGCGGCGGTGCGCGAGCACGGTGCCGACCTGGGGCTGGCCTTCGACGGCGACGCGGACCGCTGCTTCGTGATCGATGAGCGCGGAGAGCCGGTGAGCCCGAGCGCCATCACCGCGCTGGTCGCCACCCGGGAGCTGGCCGTCGAGCCCGGTGCCACGGTGATCTACAACCTGATCACCTCCCAAGCTGTGCCGGAGATCGTCGTCGAGCGGGGCGGGCGACCGGTGCGCAGCCGGGTCGGCCACTCCTTCATCAAACAGACGATGGCCGAGACCGGAGCGATCTTCGGCGGTGAGCACTCCGCGCACTACTACTTCCGTGCCTTCTGGCGGGCCGATTCCGGCATGCTCGCCGCGCTGCACGTCCTGGCCGCCCTCGGTGGCCAGCAGGGATCGCTGTCGGAGCTGATGGCCGAATTCAGCCGATACGCGGCATCCGGAGAGATTAACTCCACCGTCGACGACCAGCGGGGCAGGATGGAGGCTGTGCGGGAGCACTTCGGGCGGCAGGTCGGTGTCGAGTTCGATGACCTCGACGGTCTCACCGTGCGGTTACCGCATGGTTCATGGTTCAACCTCCGACCGTCGAACACCGAGCCCCTGCTGCGGCTCAACATCGAGGCTCGGGACACTGCTGCGGTGCAGGCCCTGCGCGACGAGGTACTCGCCCTGATCCGTGGGGTGGGTGGCTCTCCAGGTACCGCCCACGGTGGATGAGGGTGGCTGTCAAGGGCTACCCGAACAGGAGGAGGACGACGGTGGCCGTGCAACTGGATCCGCAGTTGATGGAGATCCTGGCCTGCCCGTGCCCGCAGCACGCCGAGCTGCGGGCCGGTACCGCCTCGGATCCGGAAGCCGATGCCCTGACCTGCACCGCTTGCGGACGAAGTTTCCCGGTCGCCGACGGTATCCCGGTGCTCCTGCTCGACGAGGCGTTACCCGGAACCGGCCCGGCGGCGAGCGGGCCGCACGGGGGCGACGACCGGCCCGCCGGATCGAGGTGAGGACGGTGGCGAGCGATG
>JBOHHD010000799.1:0-7487 GCA_050700515.1 Pseudonocardiaceae bacterium | reverse complement strand
GCCACAACCCGGTCAACTTTCCTGGTCAGCCCACTAGGTCGCCCAGTGTCCGCCACCGGTTTAGACCGTTCGTCTGCGGCACAGGGATGTCGAGGACGCGATCCAGCGGATCTATAGCCCCCCGTGCCCGCAATGAGTTTCCCACCACTGACGCGGTATCCACTGTTGACGCCGTCAGCTGGGGAAGCGCTCCACGCTCGCCACAGTGCAGTTGGCGGGACCGGGCTGGGCGTCCTCGGTCGCCGTACCGGAAGCGCTCATCCCCGCCAGGGTCGTCGATTGTCCGGCCGCGAGGGAGTTGCTCACGGTGTTGATCTCGCCGACCCGGGCTCCGGTCTCGTCGTTCACACTGATCGTCACCAGGTAGGACTGGGTCGTGTCGGTGCTGTTCGTGATCTCGATCCTCGTCTGCGTGCTGGTGTAGCCGTAGCCGTCGTCGACGACCGCGCACTCGGAAATGGTCACATCATCGATGTTGGCCGAGGTCCCGGCAGAAGCCCCGCCGGCGATCTCGTCGAGTTCGCGGCCCAGTTCCTCAACAGCGGCTTCCTGGGCCAGCACGGTGAAGGAGATCGCGGCGACGCACAGGGCAACGCCTGCCCCGGCGAGCACCTTCCGGGTGCCGAACAGCGCGATCACCCCGAGTACGACCCCGACACCGGCGAAGACCGCGGTGAGGTTGTTGAAGATGATGATCGGTGAGCCGACCAGACCGACGACGCCGAGGATCAGGGCCGTCCAGGCGAGTCCGCCGAACTTGGGTCCCGTCGGCCGCGGCGGCGGGTATCCATACCCGGGAGGCGGGTAGCCAGGTTGCACCTGGCCATGCTGCTGGGGGGTAGTGGTCATCGCTGCTGTCCCGTCTGTGGTGGCTTGGATACGGGCTGTATCGGCGTTGGTGTCTCGGGCGCTACGGGTTGGCCTCTCTGGCGCCCTCATATGCAGGCGTTGTGGCTGGTCATGACGACACCGAGGGTGGTGAAGGGGTAACGGCGGTTATGATCACTCGTTAGGTGACTGTCTGTTGGCCCCTTCATGAAGGAGTACTGTCATCATGGGTCTGGTCTTCGCGCTGATCGCTGTCTCGATCTTGCTTATCATGATCGGGGTTATCATCTCGATGTCGGCGGTGACGATCGTGGGAACCGTGCTGCTGGTGGTCACCTTCATCTTCACAGCGATCCGCCAACGTACCGGTTGATGCAAGGCGCAGCTCGTTCCTCAGCCGACCGCAGGCGGGCGGGCTGCCCCACTCAACACAACACACACAACGGCCCAGATCTCCCGAGGACAAACCTCTGAGCTGGGTCGTTGTGGTGGAATGAAGGCAGAACGGGTGAGGGGAATCGGACCCGCGCCTAGACCTTGGGTCCTGGCTACCGTGCCAGTCGACGCCTTATGACCTGGGCCGGAGCTCCTCCAAGGCTGGCCCCACATGACCGTCATTGGCCGGTACTAACAGCACGGCCGTTCGCGTGTGGCGTGAAGTGAGGATCCGGCGATTAACAGATGCAGGCGCTGCCCTCCTGGGTGCTGTGCAGTAGGTGAAGTTTACCGGTGGTTAGCTAGGTAGCAGATTGCATAAATCTTTTTTGATCCTGAACGTCCCCCGGCGCGACTTTCCATGTGACAACTGCCGTCAGTAAAACACAAATAATCATGGTGGTGGACTGGAGTGGAGTTGGCGATTCAGCAAAAAAATAGCGACCTGGTTCGCGAAACAACAGCCGTGGGAGTACGCGGCGATCGCGAACGGGGCCGCCGAGAAACAGTTTTCGGTCATCTTCATGTGCGCTCAGCTCGGGGTGGTCGGTCAGGGCTACTACCGGTGGCTGGTCGAGGGTCCGAGTGAGCGCGAGCGCACCGAGACGATCCGGCAGATCCGCACCGAGCTGCACGCTGATCCCGGGGTGCGGCGGGTCCGGGCCGAGCTCGTGGTGCGTGGAGTGCGTATCGCCGGCAAACGGGTGTGGCCGCTGATGAAGGCCGCTGGCCTGCGCGGACACCACCTACGAGCCTGGCGGAAAACGACCACCGCAGGCCAGCGGCCGGTCGATGCCCCGGACCTGATCGGGCAGGACTTCACCACCGATCAGCCCGACCCTCGCTGGTGGGGCGACATCACCACCGTGCCTACCGTCGAGGGCTGGGTCTACCCGGCGACAGTGATCGATCTGCCACTCCCGCAAGGTGCTCGGTCATGCCGTGGCCGATCACCTGCGCACCAGCCTGATCATCGAGGCTCTCACCGCCGCGCTGCTGACCCGCACACCCCCGAAAGGCGTCATTGTCCCCAGCGACCGCGGCTGCCAGTACACCTCACGAAATTCGCCGATTTCTGCGTCATCAACGGGGTGCGCCGCTCGATGGGCCGACACGCCACAGGCTACGATAATGCGGTCTGCGAGTCGTTCTTCGCGACCGGCAAAAAAGAACTCATCCACACCCGCCCCTGGCGCGACTTGACCGAGGTCCGCCAGCACTCATTCCTCTGGATCGAGGGCTACTGCAACCGCCGCCGGCGACACTTAACTACTTGACACTCATCGAATACGGGCTAGGATACAGAAAACTAACCGATCTGGCAGCCAAATCGGTGTCAAAAAAACCGGGAAAACTTCTAAAGGCGATCGCGGACAAGCTGAGTGTGCTGATCGAAGGCGTTGGCAGCACGGCACATGACGGCGACGGAGACGGCTCGGTGGATACTGGGGTGTCCGCTGGTTAAATCGTACGTAGACAGCGCGCGGAGAATGGTTAATGCTGGACTATAAAGGGTTGGACCCCAGAGGGGAGAATCTTTGACCCGGGCCTTTGTGGTGGAGCGGGTGACGGGAATCCAACCCGCATCTAGAGCTTGGAATCTGGCTACTGTGGCGAGTGGTGGGCGCTGACCTGCGGTGTTGTCCTTCCGTTGCTGCCCGTTGGTGGCCGTGGTTGACCGCCCGTAACAGCACGCGGGCAGTACGATGCTGCACGACGCTGATTGTCCTGACCATAGGGTAGGCCGGGGCGGGAAGTGGGTTTTCCGTCGCGTTGGCGGGCTTGTCCCGGAGCAGGGGGCGAGGTGGAGCCCTGCTTGCGCTGAATGATCTCCGTTACTCCTCGGTGTTGGTGTGTGGCCAGGGTGTCGAGGGTGAGGTGTGTTGGGTGAGGTGTGATTGAGGTTGGTGTGGGTGGGTTTGGTTGTGGTGTTGTGGCTGTAGGGGTGTGGTGGCTGGGATGCTGGGGGGGCATGGTGGTGGCGAGGCGGGTGTTTGTGAGTCATACCTCGGAGTTGGGTCGGTTGCCGGTGGGGCGGTCGTTTGTGGCGGCGGCGGAGCGGGCGATTAACCGGGCGGGGGATGTGGCGGTGGAGATGGCGTACTTCACCGCGCAGGATCGGTCGCCAGCGCTGGTGGTTCAGCAGAAGGTGCGTGCGGCGGATGTATATGTGGTGATTGTGGGGTTTCGGTATGGGATGCCGGTGCGGGATCGCCCGGAGTTGTCGTATACCGAGTTGGAGTTTCAGGAGGCGAGTGCGGCGAGGCTGCCGCGGTTGGTGTTCGTGCTCGGGAAGGGGACCGAGGGCCCGTCGGAGTTGTTCGTCGATGGGGACTACGGGGCGCGCCAAGCGGTGTTTCGGTCCCAGCTGGCCGAGTGTGGGCTGACCCTGACCACGGTCACCACTCCCGAAGGGCTCAGCGAGGCGCTGTTTCACGCCTTGTGTGAGCTGCCCCGCGGGGAACCGGTCAGGCAGGTGGCGGCGGTGGCGTTGCGGACGTTACCGCGCGATATCGCCAGTTTCACAGGCCGGGTGGAGGAATTGAACCGGGTGGTGGGGGCGGTGGCTGGTCGGGCTGATGGTGGGGGTGTGGTGGAGATTCATGCGATCGACGGGATGGCCGGGGTCGGCAAGACCGCGCTGGCCGTGCACGCTGCCCACGGGATCGCCCAGCACTTTCCCGACGGGCAGCTTTTTATCCGCTTGCACGCCCACACCCCCGGGCAGCGGCCGGTGGATCCGGCCGAGGCGCTGGCCACGCTGCTGCTGGCCAGGGGAGTCGCGCCACAGCAGATCCCGGCGGGTCTGGCAGCGCGGGAATTGTTGTGGCGCGCCTGGGTGGCGGGCAAGAAGGTGCTGCTGGTGCTGGATGACGCCACCGGGGCAGGGCAGGTGGAGCCGTTGCTGCCCGGCGGGCCGGGGTGTCTGGTGCTGATCACCAGCCGGCGCAGGCTGGGTGGGCTCGATGACGCGGTGTCGATCAGCCTGGACATCCTGACCCCCACCGAGGCCGCCGAGCTGTTCTGCCGGGTAGCCGCCCGCCCCGATTTGGCACCCACCGACGCCGCGGTGACCGAGTTGAGCCGGTTGTGCGGGTATCTGCCGCTGGCGATCCGGCTGACGGCCAGACGACTCCACCACCGGAGGTGGACCGTTACCGACTTGGCTGGGGAGCTGGGTGTGGCGCGGGACCGGCTGAGCATGATGGAGGACGGGGAGCGATCGGTCACCGCCGCGTTCGACCTGTCCTACCAGGATCTGACCGCCGATCTGCAGCAGGTGTTTCGCCGGCTGGGGTTGCACCCCGGGGCTGAGATCGACGCCTACGCCACCGCCGCTCTGACCGACACCACCCTCTCCGCCGCCCGTCGCCACCTCGGGGAGCTGTGCGATCGGCACCTGATCGACGAACCGGTGCGGGGCCGCTACCGCTTGCATGACCTGCTCGCCGACTACGCCCGCACCCTGTCCACCACCGACCCAGCCCCCGAGCGCGACAGGGCTGTGCATCGATTGCTGGACTACTACCTGCACACCACCCGCCACGCCGCGGGCCACCTCACCCGGCGCACCCGCCCCCCCGGCTCTCCGCTCACCCATCCCCCGCAGGCGATTCCTGAATTGGCCACTCGGGAGGCGGCCCTGGGCTGGCTGGAGGCCGAACGTGCCACCCTGCACGCCGCCACCGACCACGCCGCCACCCACCACCACCCCACCCACGCCCTCGAACTGCCCACCGCACTGCATGACTTCCTGCGGCTCCAGGGCCACTGGGATCAAGCCCGCGCCCTGCACCACACCGCCCTGCACACCGCCCACACCACCAACAACCAGCACGGCGAAGCCACCGCCCTTACCGATCTAGGCATGCTGCAGTCCCTGACCGGGGACTATCCAGCGGCGGCGGAAAGCCTGAGGCAGGCGCTGGTGCTGGCCCGTGACCTGGGCGACCGGCTCGGGGAAGCCACCGCCCTCACCGATCTGGGCATGGTGCAGTACATGACCGATGACTTTCCGGCGGCGGCGGAGAGTTTGGGACAGGGGCTGGTGCTGGCCCGTGACCTGGGCGACCGGCTCGGGGAAGCCACTGCCCTCACCTATCTGGGCATGCTGCAGTCCTTGACCGGGGACTTTCCGGCGGCGGCGGAGAGTTTGGGACAGGGGCTGGTGCTGGCCCGCGACCTGGGCGACCGGCTATGGGAAGCCACCACCCTCAACGATCTGGGTAGCGTGCAGTACCAGACCGGCGACTATCCGGCGGCGGCGGAGAGCCTGGGGCAGGCACTGGCGCTGGCCCGTGATCTCGGCTACCGGATCGGCGAAGCCAACGCCCTCAAAAATCTGGGCAAAGTGCAGTACCAGACCGGGGACTATCCGGCGGCGGCAGACAGCCTGGGGCAGGCACTGGCGCTGTACCGCGACCTGGGCACCCGGCTCGGGGAAGCCAACGCCCTCACCAATCTGGGCATCGTGCAGCACCGGACCGGGGACTTTCCGGCGGCGGCGGAGAGCCTGGGGCAGGCACTGGCGCTGGCCCGCAATCTCGGCTACCGGATCGGCGAAGCCAACGCCCTCGCCGATCTGGGCGTGGTGCAGTACCGGACCGGGGACTATCCAGCGGCGAGGGCCAGTCTGGAGCGGGCGCTGGCGCTGTTCTGCGATGTCGGCGACCCCTGTGGAGAAGCGGAGACCCTGAACAATCTGGGCCAGCTGCTGTTGGCCTCCGCCACGCCGGCCCAGGCCCGTGCCTACTATCAGCACGCCCTCACCATCGCCCGAACCCTGCACACACCCCTGCACGAAGCCCGCGCACATGAAGGCCTCGGACACTGCCACCTCCACCAGAAACAAACCACCGACGCCCTGGCATGCCTGCACCAAGCACTCACCCTCTATCAACGCCTCGGCACCCCCGACACCCAACGCGTGCAAACAACCCTGCACACCCACCAACCACTCCGTCACTGAAACACCAGCCGGGTCACTGAAACACCAGCAGGGAACGGTCCAGTGCTCAAGCTCGTCGTCCGAGGGAACGGTTCGCTGGGCGCCTATCTTGCTAACAGCACACCGGCAGCACGAGAAATCGTCACTACTTCAAGCGCAAGAATACTAACCGCCCCTAATGGTGAGCGACCTGGGCCTTTGTCGTGGAGCGGGTGACGGGAATCGAACCCGCGTTTAAAGTTTGGGAACCCTATCGCGCTGGCCCTGTTGTGGCCGTGAGCTGGGGCCGGTGGTGCTCGCGGCAGACCACAGGTGCCCGCTGTTGACCCCTCGTTGTGGCACGGGCGTGGCACGGCCGTCCTGCAGAGCGAGAAGCGGGTGATCCTGGGATTAACTGGGTGTGGGCGGTCCCCGGCGGGATTGTGTGAAGTGGGAGCGTGCGAGGTTCGCTGGGTGGTGTCCGAGGGTAGTCTGGTGCAGCACGTTGCGGTCACAACTTTGGTCACCGATCGGCTGAGTGCTCGCGGCTCATCATGCGATGATCTGTCCATGAATGCAACCTGGCGAGCAATCTCTCACGAGGCCGCACTCGGTGCAGAGCATATTGCTTTCGGTGCGACTGTACTCGGCCGAGCAAACTATGCTCGATATGCTTATTACTGGCAAGCATTTTTCTCGTTGTCTGTGGGTTTTGAGAGAACATGCAAGCTGGCATTATTGGTGAACTACGCGATAGATCACAGCGGCCAACCTCCCAGAGAAAGATTCGTGGGCAAGTACGGGCACGACTTGGCGAGGCTATTGTCGAGTCTGGAAGAAATTGCGATTCGCCGAGGGTTTGATGCTCGGAGGCCTGCAAGTCAAGTACACGGGGATATAATCTCGATCCTCACTGACTTTGCGACAAATGTGACGAGATACTACAATATTGATGCCTTGGAGGGTAGATCAGTAAAAAGTCCGAGCGACGACCCGGTGGCGGCTTGGTATCTCAAAGTGACCGAACCGATTCTTGCTGCACGCTACAGGGGGCGTCGTCGCGAACGTGACATCGCTAATGCTCAGATCATGGAGGCATTGATGGGTGCTTTCTCGGCGGTGTGGCATGAAAGCGAGACCGGCGAAGAAATAGACTCGATGTATGGAGCTGCGGCGGCGAGCAGTGTGGCCAAGTTTGCCAAGCCATGGGAACGCATGCATGTCCTCCAGATCGCACGATTTGTTGGCAGCGTAATCTCGGATCTCGGGGATGTTGCGGAAACTCAAGGATTAAACG
>JBOHHD010000798.1:0-9321 GCA_050700515.1 Pseudonocardiaceae bacterium | reverse complement strand
AGACCAAGGCCCGGGCCGCCGAGCTGATCACCGAGCTCGAGGAGCGCATCCCCGACCTCGACGTACCGATCACCGTCAACGTGAACGGCTGCCCGAACTCCTGCGCCCGGATCCAGGTCGCCGACATCGGGCTCAAGGGGCAGCTGGTCACCGACTCCGGCGGCAACCAGGTCGAGGGCTACCAGGTGCACCTGGGTGGCGGCCTCGGGCTGGACAGCGGATTCGGCCGCAAGCTTCGCGGCCACAAGGTCACCTCCGCCGAACTGGGCGATTACGTCGAGCGCCTGGTCCGCGGGTACGCCGCGGGCCACGAGCCGGGCGAGCGGTTCGCCCAGTGGGTGAGCCGGGCACCGGAGAGCGAGCTGCGATGAGTGAGTCCCGGGCGGTTCCGTTCTATTGCCCGTACTGCGGCGACGAGGATCTGCGGCCCGAAGCGGAACCGCATGCCGCCTGGTGTTGCGCGAGCTGCCTACGGATCTTCGTCGTCCGCCTGGTCGGGTTGGCCGGGGCCGGCGACCAGCGGGCCCGAGAGGTGGCGACATGACCTCGACCGTCGACCTGGAGCAGTTGGCCCGCCAAGCGGAACGTGAGCTGGCCGACGCCCCGGCCACTGAGGTCGTGCGTTGGGCGGTGCAAACCTTCGGCCCCCGTTTCGCGGTGGCCTCGTCCATGCAGGACGCCGTGCTGGTGCACCTGGTCTCGCAGGTCGCCCCGGGGGTCGATGTGCTGTTTCTGGACACCGGCTATCACTTCGCCGAGACCATGGGGACCCGCGACGCCGTGGCCGCGAGCCACGACATCAACCTGATCACGCTGACACCTCGGCAGAGCGTCGCCGAGCAAGATGCCGAGTACGGGCCGAAGCTGCACGCTCGCAACCCGGATTTGTGCTGCGGGTTGCGCAAGGTAGCCCCCCTGGACCGCGCCCTGGCCGACTATGATGCCTGGGCCACCGGGGTACGCCGGGTCGAGGCGCCGACCAGAGCCGCCACCCCAGTGGTGTCCTACGCCCCCCAGCGGCGCAAGGTGAAACTCGCCCCGCTGGCCACGTGGAGTGACCAGGACGTCGACGATTACATCGCCGAGCACGCCATTCTGCTGAACCCGCTGCTAAGCGTCGGATACCCGTCGATCGGCTGTGCGCCGTGCACCAGGGCGGTGATCGCCGGGGAGGACCTGAGGGCCGGGCGCTGGGCGGGGTCGGGCAAAACCGAATGCGGGATCCACCGGTGAGCCGGGGCGCCACCGTCTGGCTCACCGGCCTGTCCGGAGCGGGCAAGTCCACCATCGCCGACACCGTCACCGGCTGTCTTCGAGCGATCGGCCGGGAGGTCGAGGTGCTCGACGGCGACGAGTTGCGTCGCAGCCTTTCCGCCGGGCTGGGCTTCTCCCGCGCGGATCGCGACACCCACGTGCGGCGGGTGGGCTTCGTGGCCGAACTGCTCGCCCGGCACGGCGTGGTCACCCTCGTGCCGGTGATCGCCCCGTACGCGACCACCCGGGACGAGGTGCGCACCCACCATGACGCACACGGCACTACCTACCTCGAAGTACACGTGGCCACCCCGCTGGCCGAATGTGCCCGCCGCGACGTCAAGAAGCTCTACTCACAGGCGGCCGCCGGTGAGCTGACCGGCCTGACCGGCGTGGACGACCCCTACGAGGAACCCGACAAACCCGATCTCCGGCTGGACACCACCGGCCTGGACGTGACCGCTACCGCGCGGCGCGTGCTGGACCTGCTCACCGAGAGGGGCGTGGCGTGACGGCAAGCGTGACGGCACCGACCACCGTAGAGATCGCGACGGATCACCTGGCAGCGCTGGAATCCGAATCGGTGCACATCCTCCGCGAGGTGGTCGCCGAATTCGACCGGCCGGTGTTGCTGTTCTCCGGGGGCAAGGATTCCGCGGTGCTGCTGCACCTGGCGCTGCGGGCCTTCCATCCAGCGCCGCTGCCCTTCCCGCTGCTACATGTGGACACCGGGCACAACTTCCCCGAGGTGATCACTTATCGGGACCGCCTGATCGCCGATCTGAGGCTGCGGCTGCACGTGGCGGCGGTACGGGAGTGGATCGACGACGGACGGCTGACCGAGCGTCCGGACGGCACCCGCAACCCCCTGCAGACCGTTCCGCTGCTGGACACCATCAACGAGTACCGCTTCGATGCCGTTTTCGGCGGTGCCCGCCGTGACGAGGACCGGGCCCGGGCCAAGGAACGCATCGTCAGCCTGCGCGACGCCTTCGGCGGCTGGGACCCCCGGCGGCAGCGTCCCGAGCTGTGGAGTCTCTACAACGGCAGGCACACCGCCGGTGAGCACGTCCGAGTCTTCCCCCTGTCGAACTGGACCGAACTGGACATCTGGCATTACATCGCCCGGCGTGACGTGCCCATTCCGGGCATCTACTACGCGCATGAGCGGGAGGTGTTCGCCCGCGAAGGGATGTGGCTGACCGCCGGTGAGTGGGGTGGCCCGCGGCGCGGGGAGCGACTGGTCACCAAATCGGTGCGCTACCGCACCGTCGGCGACGCCTCCTGTACCGGCGCGGTGGAATCCACTGCCGCAACCATCGACGAGGTGATCGCCGAGGTGACCGCGAGCCGGATCACCGAGCGCGGTGCCACCCGGGCCGATGACCGCATGTCGGAGGCCGCGATGGAGGACCGCAAACGCGAAGGTTACTTCTGATGGCTGACGTGATGTCCCGACCGCGCGAGCAGGTCTCCAGCCTGCTACGGCTGACCACCGTCGGCTCGGTCGACGACGGCAAGTCCACGCTGGTCGGGCGACTGCTGCACGACACCCAGTCGATCCTTGCCGACCAGCTCGCCGCGGTGGACCGGGCGACCCAGGCCAGGGGTGGTGCCCTCGGCGACGCACCGGATCTGGCGCTGCTCACAGACGGGCTGCGCGCCGAGCGCGAGCAGGGCATCACCATCGACGTCGCCTACCGTTACTTCGCCACGCCGACCCGCAAGTTCGTGCTGGCCGACTGCCCCGGTCACGTCCAGTACACCCGCAACACCGTCACCGGCGCGTCCACCGCCGAGCTCGCCGTGGTCCTGGTCGATGCCCGCAACGGCCTGGTCGAGCAGACCCGGCGGCACCTGGCGGTCGCCGCCTTCCTGCGGGTTCCGCACCTGGTGCTCGCGGTGAACAAGATGGACTTGGTGGACTTCGACCGACCCACGTTTCGCCGGATCGAGTCGGAGTTCGCGGCGGCAGCGACCTCGCTGGGCGTGCCCGACGTCGTCTCGGTACCGATCTCGGCGCGATACGGCGACAACGTCGCCACCCGCAGCGAGCACACCCCCTGGTACGAGGGACCGACGCTGCTCGAGCACCTCGAAACGGTGCCCACCGGACGCGAAGCGGTCGCCGAACCGATGCGTTTCCCGGTGCAGCTGGTGCTGCGCCCCCGCACCTCCGAGCATCCCGACTATCGGGGCCTGGCGGGGCAGGTCGCCTCCGGAGTACTGCAAGTCGGCGACGAGGTCATCGCACTACCCTCCGGTGGGCGCAGCAGCGTTGCCCGGATCGACACCCCCGAAGGGCCGGTGTCGCGGGCCATTGCCGGGCAGTCGGTCACCGTGCTGCTCGCCGACGAAATCGATGCCGGGCGCGGCGAGGTACTGGCCCATCCCGCACAGCCGCCCCGGGTGGTCACCGAACTCGACGCGGACCTGTGCTGGCTCGCCGACCGACCGCTGCGGGTCGGTGCCCGGGTACTGATCAAACACGGCACCCGCACCGTACGCGCACTAGTGACCGAGCTGACCGGCCGCCTGGACCTGCACACCCTGCGCCACACCCAGCCACCCGAGACACTGGAGCTCAACGAGATCGGCGGCGCCCGAATCCGCCTGGCCGAGCCCCTGGCGGTGGACACCTACGCCACCGACCGTCACACCGGCGGCTTCCTCGTCATCGACCTCCCCAACGGCAACACCCTCGCCGCCGGCCTAGTGTCATGCTGACACCCACCGTGTGTCGTGCCCCCATGCACGGTGTGTCCGTCCCCCATGAACGGTGTGTCATGCTCCCATGCACACACACGGCCCTGGTAGCAGTAGCGCATGGCAGCCGCGACCCGTGCTCAGCCGCCACCATTTCAGCACTGGTCGACCAGGTGCGCTGGCTGCGACCTGACATCGACGTACGGCTCGCCTTCCTGGACCTTTGCGCACCCCGGCTGGTTGACGTGCTGGCCACGGTTCCCCGCGCGGTCGTGGTGCCGCTGCTTCTCGGCCGCGCTTACCACGCCAAGGTCGACGTGCCCGGCGAGGTGGCCCGCGCCGTGGCAGCCCGCCCCTACCTAGATGTGGTGGTGACCGATGTGCTCGGCCCTGACCCCCGACTCGAAGCCGTCGCGCTGCGCAGGCTAGCTGAAGTGGGCGTGTCACCGGACGATCCGGATGTCGGTGTCGTACTCGCCGCCGCCGGTTCCCAGCAGGCGCCTTCCAACGCCGCCGTTAACGCCGTAGCCGCAGCCTGGGCACAGCAGACGCGCTGGCAGGTCACAGCTGCCTTTGCCTGCGCCGCCCGACCGACCGTGCCTGACGCCATCGCGACCCTCCAGGCGGCAGGCGCCCGGCGCATCGCCGTCGCCTCCTGGTTCCTCGCCCCCGGCGTGCTCCCCACCAAGGTTTCCCGACTAGCCCCTAACACGACGCTGGTCACGGCCCCCATAGGCGCTAACCCCGCAGTGGCCAAGATCATCGCCGATCGTTACTCCGCTGCCACCAGAGCAGCTATGGCGAGCCGCACAGCCTGATCCCCGACTCTGCCGCCGGTACGTCGGCTCCCACCTCAGCGTCACTCTCGACACGACGCGACCGATGCAATGGCACCCCTGGCAGCTCTCGTGCCCACCAGGAAGGGTCATCAGAGCCGTTAAGCTGGTATCCAGTGCAGATGTTATTGTCCAGATCTTAACGATGAAGATAACAATTTCGCTGGTATCTGCATCGATTCTCAATTCAATGCTGCTTCCCGTCACGATCACGGAGACCGCATATCGCCTGACTACATGTGGGTGGTGCGGAAGGTAGACATCGATCGCCCCCACCGCACCGTCCAGCGCCTGGACAACCCCCGCCGCAGAGACAACTTGCTCACCACGACCAGGCCCGACCCCGCCGTCAACGACCCCGCCGGCGTGCGGATCTAGGCCGCCGAGTAGCCACTCAGCCTGTCCCCTCCCCCGTGTGTCCGCCATCCATGCAGGAAATATCCGGCCACCGTGCACAGCGCGGCACCTCCCAAACCACTGAGAAACACATGTTCAACGTTGAGCAAGACAGCAGCCCACAAGCCGCTGTAGACAGCCTCACTAGATTGATCAAGCACCGGCCCGAACTGGTGCGCGCTTGAGCCATCGGTGCGATCATCACCGGGTCAGGCCGCCGGTGAAATGAGATTGAGGTGAGCGGAATGAGCACTACAGAGGGTCCGCAGGACCGCAGCCCATACCCCCCGCCCGGAAGCTACGGACAGTATCAACCGCCAAATCAGCCGCCAATGGGCTATGAGCAGAGCCCGGCACGGCCCCGCAACGGCTTCGGGATCGCCGCGCTGTTACTGGGCCTGCTCGCCCTGGTGCTGTCCTGGACGATCATCGGCGGCCTCATCTTGGGTCTGCTCGCGTTGATCTTCGGTCTGCTCGGACGGAGCCGAGCCAAGCGAGGCGAGGCGACCAACGGCGGCTTGTCAATCGCTGGAGCCGTGCTGGGTCTCATAGGATTACTCATCGCGATTGGGTTAATTGCGCTCACGGTGTCCATCTTCAACTCACCGGCGGGCCGCGAGTACCAGCAGTGCATCCAGCAGTCAGGTGGGGATCCGGCGCGGTTCCAGCAGTGCGTCTCGGATTTCGCCCGCGAGGTTGAGAGCGGCTGAGTAACAGCACACGACAACGCCAAGCTGTGCCTGCCTTGCGAAACTGCTCGGCCTACGGCTGCGTGCCTATCTCTGGCCCACTGTCCGAACGCTATTTCATTTTCATTGCTCCTCGATCTGTCTACCGAGGCGGTAGAGTCGGCGTGCGTTATCACCAGCGATCATCGCGGCGATGCGTTGGACATCGTGCTCAGCAGCCTCGCCGTCGCGCCGCCAGCCGTCGAGCACCTGATGCAGCGCGCGGCGGAACCGCAGTGCGGCGAGGTGGTAGAGCTCGGCCAGCCCGAACGCGTCGGAGGAGTAGAGCACCTTGCCGAACGGGGCGATCTCAAGCAGTTCAGCAAGCAACGCAGAGGCCCGCGCGCCGGCGAACGTAGAAGCCAGACCGACGTCGAGATAGACGTGGCTGAAAACGTGCGCCAGCCACGCCGCCTCCCGGTGGTAGGGGTAACAGTGCAACAGCACCATCGGCGTGCCGGTGGTGGCGGTCGCCCGACAGAATCCGGTCAGCAGGATCGGGTTCGCCCGATGCAGATCCTCATCGGCATCCCCGAAGCCGGTGTGCAATTGCAACGGCAGACTGGTATCTACTCCGCACCACAGAGCGTGCCGGAGCAGTACCGGATCGGTCAGTCGAGCGCCGGGGCGCTGCGGCAACCAGGCCGTGGCAGCAGCTCGCACCTCGGCATCGGGCGGCCGAGTGGGGTCGACGTCAAGGCCGTATCGGTAGGCCAGAATGGATTTGCAAGCAACAGAGCTGCCTGCTCGCTGGCTGATCTCGTCGGCCACCGCTTGCGGATAATCCGCGGATCCGATGCCGGTGTCCGCAACTTGCTCGGCCACCACCTCAAGCCTAAGCACCCGCGACACTGGTACTCCGGCCACCGCGCCCAATTCAGTCGGCCCGAGTAGTTCATCGGCGCGCCAACCCCCGTCGATGAGCAGCGCACCGGTCCCGGAAGCGACCAGCAATCGGCGGGTCACCTCGACGGCACCCAACTCCGCACGTCGGGCGAAGTAGTGCGTCGCAGGAGCATGCGGCGGCAGATCGAGTACCGGAGCACACCACCGGCGTACGGAGAGCCCGAGTGCGGAGTCGAATGGGTCAGCGCCTGGCGCAGGCGCCACCGCCTCGGTGAGCAGAGCACCGAAGGCCGCCGGAGTCGGCGACACTGCCAGAACGCTATGGCAATGGTGGTCGATTAAGGACAGCGCCCGAACCCAGAGCGGTAACTCATCTTGGGCATCCATCGGGCTCAATGCATCCATCGGGTCGCGGTGACGATCTCACCGACGCTGGCCGCCTCGAATCGCTGGATCTCCGCGCGGCGCACTGCGACCACCGTGTCAACCAGCTCAGGCCCGAACGCCGTACCCAGTACCGGATCAGCAACGAATGCCGCCACCGCCTCGTCCAGGCACTGTGGTAGCCGGGTGACTCTCCGGGCGGCCCGTTCATCGTCCGACCAACTCGCCGGGTCGACATCCACCGGCTCAGGTAACGTCGCGCCCTGCTCGATTCCGGCCATCCCGCTCGCCAGCAACGCGGCGACCAGCAGATAGGGATTGGCGCTCGCATCGACGCACTTCACCTCGATATTGGCTGCGTCTAACTGCTCATCAGCCGAGCCGGTGATCAGCCGCACCGCAGCTTCCCGGTTCTCCCGCCCCCAGCAGCCGAACACTCCGGCCCACTGGGAAGGAACCAACCTCAGGTAACTGGCCACGCTGGGCGCACCGATGGCAAGCAGCGCGGGCAGCCGGCACAGGATTCCGGCGATGAACGCCTCGCCCTCCCCGGTCAATCCGTACCGACCCTCCCCACCGGATAACAAATTGCAGCCGTTCCGGGACACCGACAGGTGCACGTGGCCGCCATTCCCGACCCCGCCTGCGATCACGCTGGGAGCAAACGACACTCGCAATCCGTGCCGCGCGGCCACCGCCCGGATCGTCGTACGTACCAACACAGTGGTGTCGGCTGCGCCCACCGGTGACTCCGCGGCCACCGAGACCTCCAGCTGACCCGCAGCGTACTCAGGGTGAAACTGCGCAACCTCTACGCCCTGCGCAGCCAGCGCACGAAGCAGCTCTGCGGCATAGTCGGACTGCTCGATCAACCGGGTCATCCCGTAGGCAGGCCCGCTCATCGCCGGCACCACCTCCTCCCCCGAACCAGCGTCGAGCACCCACTCCACCTCGAACGCCAGCCGGGCGGTCAGCCCGACCGCAGCCAGCTTGTCGGTGAGCCGGGCCACCAGCGCCCGACTGCACTGGACATGCCGACTGCCTTCCTGAGTCCACCGGTCGACAGGCGCCCAAGCCCATCCGGGCTGAGCCGCCAACGGCACCAACCGGGTCAAATCAGGTAGTAGACGGAGGTCACCGGTCGGGCCCGCGCAATAGCGGCCGGTAGTGATCGAGTCGTCGGGCAAAAAGAAGTCGAACAGCGGCGTAGCACCAACGCCCCAAGCAGCCGCTCGGGCCAGCGCGGCCGTCGGGACACACTTGACCCGAGTAATCCCGCCGGTATCCACCCAGGTCAGCGCAATGCCAACCACACCGGTGGCAGCCAGCCGTTCGGACGCTCCTCTGCCCTGTGCAGCACGCTCAGCCCGATCTAACTGGTCCATAACGCACCATCCACAACACGTCTCATTCATAGGTCGAAAGCGACACAATACCGCTACTTCCGCGCGCTGCCCATGGCATAAAGTATGTTCGACTCCTGCACACACTACAGCACCTCAGTAATCCTCAGGCATCAGCGACCGACCCCAGGACGACAAACGAAAATAATGGCCCCGCACGAACACCACTGGTCTCTGCACAAGAACATTTATTGAATAAACACCACCAAGGAACCCCGGGATGGTGGGATTCCTTGGTGGTGGGTGGTGTTCGGCGGTGTCCTACTCTCCCGTACCCTGGCGGGTACAGTACCATTGGCGCTGGTGGGCTTAGCTTCCGGGTTCGGGATGGGTCCGGGCGTTTCCCCGCCGCTATGGCCGCCGTGACGTGTGTGGAGTTGTGGGGTGTGGTTGGCCTTTGGGGGGGTGGGTTGGCCGTGCTTTGGGAGCTGCTCAGTGGACGCGGTTTGTCTGTGTGGTAAGTCCTCGGCCTATTAGTACCGGTCAGCTGCGCACCTTGCGGTGTGTCCACTTCCGGCCTATCGATCCAGTGGTCTGGCTGGGGGCCTTAACCCACGGTGGGGTGGGAGACCTTATCTTGGAATGAGTTTCCCGCTTAGATGCTTTCAGCGGTTATCTCGTCCGAACGTGGCTAACCAGCGGTGCCCCTGGCGGGACAACTGGCACACCAGAGGTTCGTCCGTCCCGGTCCTCTCGTACTAGGGACAGCTTTCCTCAAGTCTCCTGCGCGCGCGGCGGATAGGGACCGAACTGTCTCACGACGTTCTA
>JBOHHD010000797.1:0-5094 GCA_050700515.1 Pseudonocardiaceae bacterium | reverse complement strand
AACGGTGTAATCAGCTCTGGGTGGTGGTTGCGGTGGATCCGCTGGACTCTTATTCGCGCACGGTCAGCTCCGTCGCCGCGGCGCTCACGCCGCACGTGGCCAGCCTGCGGATCGGACAGGGCGCCGGATCGGCCGTCGTGTTCGCCGATGATGGGCTGCTGCTGACCAACGCCCACGTCGTCGGTTCGGTCCAGGACGGCGTCGTGGCGTTCACCGACGGCACGGAGTGCCGCTTCGACGTGGTGGGCGCCGACCCGCTCTCCGACCTCGCGGTGCTCCGGGCTCGGGGTGCCACGCCGAGTGCCGCCGTCCTGGGCGACGCCGACGAGCTGGTCGTCGGTCAGCTGGTGGTCGCCGTCGGCAATCCACTCGGGCTGGCCGGGTCGGTAACCGCAGGGGTGATCAGCGCGCTGGGTCGCGCGCTGCCGGTGCGCACCGGCCGGGCCACGCGGGTGATCGAGGACGTGATCCAGACCGACGCCGCGCTCAACCCCGGCAATTCCGGCGGCGCGCTGGCCGACGCAACCGCCAAGGTGGTCGGGATCAACACCGCCGTGGCGGGCATCGGGCTCGGCATGGCCGTGCCGGTGAACGCCACGACCCGGCAGATCATCGGCGCGTTGCTCACCGACGGCCGGGTACGTCGCGGTTATCTCGGGCTGATCGGGGTACCTGCCCCACTGCCCGCGCCACTCGCCCAGCGGATCGGGCAGGCTCGCGGGCTGCGCCTGGTCGAGGTGATCGCAGGCAGCCCGGCTGATCGGGCCGGGCTGCGCAGCGGGGACCTCGTGCTCAGTGTGGGACGCAAGCCGGTCACCGACGCCCAGGGCATCCAGCGCCAACTGTTCACCGAGGCCATCGGCACCACCCTGCCGATCACGGTCCTGCGGGGCGAGGCGATGGTGGACGTGCTGGCCGTACCCACCGAATTAGTGGGGACCTGAACACCGACCTGCTTGTGCGAATAGGCGGTGGCTGTGCGACGATCGCTGACTGTCTCCATTGTGATGCCCTCGGTCATCAGGAGACCCTGATTCGCGTGCCGGAGGAGCTACGCATGGCCACCTCGACCAGCAGTGCGCCGCCAGTACGGGGACGATTCGACTGGTTGTGGCGCGGTGGCCCCTCGTTCGTGGCCCCCGACGGCTCCCGGCTGTCGCTCAGCGGGACGGCGCTGGACGTGTCCCGGCCGTGGTCCTGCGGGTTCTTCGCCCTGGTGCGGGGCAGCCGCCGATCGTTCAGCGTCGCCGAGACCGGAGCGTTCGACTGGCACAGCACCTACACCACGATCCCCGACGAGATCCTGCGCCAGCCTTACCGCGGCGGTGAGCTGCTCGTCGGGAGCCGGTACCAGGCAGCATCGGATGAACCAACCCGGTATCGCGCCGCGTGGCGGGGGCAGTGGTTCGAACTGCACACCCGCAGCTCCGGGCCACCCCCCTCCGGTGCGGAGATAGTCCGGATCTTCGACGCATTCCGGCTGACCGACACCCCGTTGGGAATGCTGGTACAGGCGCGCACCGCACGCCACGCCCGACTCGAACCGGTCCAGGTGGCCAAGGACATCCCCGGATTCGGCCATCTGACGATCGAGCGTCCGGAGAGCAGCCAGATCGAAATTCCCGAATTCCGAGGTTTCACCACCCGGCACGGGGAGCTGTGGCGCCAGCCGCTGGGGAACGCAGCGCGTGGCCGGTCCCGGCCGGAGGCCCTGGTGCTGGCCACCCCGACCGCGATCACCCGGCTGGTTGCCGGTCCCACCGACAGCACGGATCCGAGCACGGCGCTGGACTTCCTGGCCGACCTGAACGTGACCTGGGAGCCCGCGTGATCCTGCTTGGGGTGCCGGTCCTCGCGGGCGCACTCCTGCTGGTCGTCGCCGGTCTGGAACACCTCAGGGACCCCGCGGCGCTGGCTCGCGCCGCGGACACCGGCACCGGGAAGGCACGGGTGATCGCACTCATCGAGCTGCTGATCGGTGTCCCCTCGGTGGCCGCGGTGCTCCTGGGCTCCCCTCCGCTGCGCTGGGCGCTGGTCGCCCAAGCCCTGATCTATCTGGTGTTCGCCGCCCACCTGCTGCTGCGCCGTCGCCGGGGGGATCAGTCGGACTGCGGGTGCAACCGGATGGGTACCCGCGTCGGGCCCGGTTCGATCGCCCGGGCCTGGGCGCTGGCAATATTCACCCTCGCCGCAGCCGCCCTGCACCCGGCCACTGTGTCACCGGACGGGGCGGGCGGTGTCACGCTGGTGATCGTCGGCGCCGCTGTGTTGGCCACCCTGCTCTACGCGCTGCCCGCCGCCGTCGACGGGCGAACCGAACCCCGGGAGGCATCGTGAGTGTGCTCTCCTCAGCGGTGGTGCTGGCCTGGGGCTGTCTGATCTTGCTGACGCTGGCGATGGCCGGGATGCTGCGCCAGCTCCGCGAGCTGCAAGTCGAGGTGGCCCAACTCACCGCGCCCGGGTGGCGTGGCGGCACGAACCGCCGGGTCGCGGAGCTGGCCGGGGAGGGTCCCCTGATGCTGCTGGTACTGGATCCCGGGTGCAGTTTCTGCGACACCGTGCACGAGCCGTTCACCCAGCTGGCGGGCGAGCATTCGGGCACTCGGTTCGAGGTCTTGTCCCCGCATCAGCGGTGGACCGGCGGTGCCGAGGTTCGATCCCGGGTGGACCAGGGCCTGGTCGCTGAGCTGGACCTGCCCTGGGCACCCGCCCTGGTCCTCGCCGATACCGATGGCACGGTACTGGCCGCCCGTCCCGTGCAGTCCCCCCAGCGGCTCGGCGAGCAGGTGGCGAGCCTGCTGGACGCCGGGACTGCCACGCATCGGAGAGGTGCCTGATGGACCCCCTGAATGTCCCTCGGCTCGATCAGCCCCCGGCCAATGCGCTGCCCCGCGCCGTGCGGTTCCATGACGCCAGGACGCCACCGGCTGCGCAGGGATTTCTGGGTCGCCGCGGCTTTCTGGCCGTGCTCAGTGCATCGGCCATGACCCTGGGCGTGACCATGCTGGGGTGGATCCCGCTGGCCCGCCCGGCCAGAGCCGAGGCAGGTACCGAGTTTCCCGACTGTGGCGTCTACGCCGACGGCGCCGGTGGACCGATCTGCGTCGGTGCCCCCTACTCCGCCAGCTACTGCGGCTCGGACAAGTGGTTCAAAACCGGCTGCTACAGCAGTCCGGACGGCGATGTCTGCTACGAGCCCGCCGCGTTCTGTCGCGCCGCCGGCCGGGACGGTGAGCGGCGCAATGCGTGGCGCTGGGAGGCCGACGGAGTCACCTACCGCTGCGCGGACGGTCGCGAGCGCCACGCGGGGGCGCCGAACCCGGAGACCGTGATCTGCAGTGCGACGCTGAGCTCACCCCCCTCGTCGTCCCAGACACCACCGCCCGAGCCAACACCCTTTGAACCAACGCCGGATCCGGAACCGAGCCGCTTGATCCCCAGGCTGCCCATTCTGGGTAGCTGACGCCCCCGCGATGTCCCCGCAGTGATGTCTGAATCCAGGGCGGATCGCCGCCCACTGCGCCGCGCCGTTGTCGGCCCCGTCATGGTGACCACAGCGCTGACCGCGCTGGCTACGATCGCCGCGGCGGTGCCGTCGACGGTTGGGGCGGGCTGGGTGCTGGCTTGGCTGCTACTCGGGCTGAGCGCCGGCTACGGACTGTCCGGCTCGGCATGAAGCATCAACTCAGCGGAATTGCTGAGCTCGCCGGTCTGGCGAGGCACCTCACGTGGCTATTTCACCGTCGGCCTGGTCCTCGGCGGCATCACCATCGCGACGCTGGCCGTCGCGCTCGGCAGTCTGGTGCGCCCGGTGATCCCCTCCGACATGCGGGCGGGCTTGGTCCTCGTCGTGGGGTTGTTCGTGCTCGCCGGGGAGTGCGGGCTGCACCGAGTGACGCTGCCGCACCGGCGTGCCCAGGTGCCCTCGAAAGTGATCGGTGCCGGTCCTGACGTTGGGGCGCTGCAATTCGGCTTTGAAATGGGTACCGGGGTCCGTACCCATATGCCGAGCAACCTGCCCTACCTGCCGCTGATCGCCGTGCTGTTGGTCAGCAACGCACTGGCTGCGCTCCTGGCCGGGCTCGGGTTCGGCCTCGGGCGGGGGGCGATGGCGCTGGGTCGCCATTACAGCCGCGACCCCCAGTGGTGGGACCGGCAGTGGCAGCAGTACGGCCGTCGCCTGCGGATCGCGCTGACGCTGAGCTCCCTGGTCCTGACCGTGCTCGTCGCTGCACCCCTTATGTTCTGACCCGGAACCCGCCATCGGCACGGCTTGGGCTGCGGCTCTTTGCGATCGGACAGGTACGCTTAGCTGGTGTCCGTGGCTGAGCGTTTGGATGCATTTCAGCGGCGTCATCGCTGGGCAGGTTTGCCGTTGGCCGTGCTGTACAAGTTCGGCGACGATCAGGGCTTCTATTTGGTCGCGCTGATCACCTATTACGGCTTTGTCTCGCTGTTTCCGTTGCTGCTACTGTTCGTCAGCATTCTCGGCTACGCCCTGCAGGATAATCCGGGGCTGCAGGAGCAGGTGCTGAACTCGGCCTTGAGCCAGTTCCCGGTCATCGGCAATCAGCTCGGCGAGAACGTGCAGTCACTGAACGGCAACGCCTTGGCGCTGATCATCGGCATCCTCGGCAGCCTCTACGGCGGCCTCGGGGTGTCCCAGGCGGGGCAGCACGCGATGAACACCGTGTGGGCAGTACCCCGGAATAGCCGACCCGACCCGTTCCGGTCCCGTGGCCGCGGCCTGCTGGTGCTGGTCATCGTCGGAACCGGGATCCTGCTGACCACCGCGCTGTCCGGGCTGACCACCGCGACGACGAACCTCAACGACGGCTCAGTGCTCGATCTTCTCATCCGAATCGGGGCGGTATTCTCCGCGATCGCCCTCAACGCGTCCCTGTTCATCCTGGTTTTCCGCGTGCTCACGGCTCGGAAAGTGCCCATTCGCCACATCCGGTTCGGGGCGATCCTTGCCGCGATCGCCTGGCAGTTCCTGCAAGTGATCGGCACGTACCTCGTGGGTCGCGAGCTCGCAACCGCGACCGCGACCTACGGGCTATTCGGTATCGTACTCGGCCTGCTGACCTGGAT
>JBOHHD010000796.1:0-1618 GCA_050700515.1 Pseudonocardiaceae bacterium | reverse complement strand
GGCCGGTATACCACGCTGTGCGGGCATCGGATGCTCGCGGCAGTGCTGGCCTGCCCACCCGGCCCCTCCTGCCAGCGTTGTGTCACGGCGCGTAACGCGGCGGCGAGGGAGCGGCAAGCCAACCGGCCGGGACTATGGGCCAGATTGATCGCCCGGCTCACTCTGAACCGTCGCCGACGGCATCGCGCGACGCGGCCGGAACCCACCCCAGCCACGATTGCCGTACCTCCGCCGGTGCACGGTCGTGAGCCACGATGAGCGCCCCGAGCGGCGGCAACGGAATTGAATCCCATGGAATTGAACCCCACAGGCCGGTAGCCGATACCCGCCCGGTGGTGCTGGTCCGCTACCGGCCTGACGCGGCGGGTCAGACCGCCTGCACCGTGCATCTGCTCCCGCTCTCGCCCAGCGGTCAGATAACCGCGACGGACGCCCTGTGCGGAGCGTTCCTGCATCCCGACCAGATCGAGACCGTCACACCCGGACAGGGCATGCCCTGCGCCCTGTGCCTGCTCAGCCAGGTAGCGCAACATCCACCCACACCAGCCCCCCACCCCACCCGGAGACCACCGACACCGACGCCGATCCGCTCATCGCCACGGCCGACTATCGGAGCTGGGGTTGGCCGATCACGCTGCACCACGATCAAACCTGGCTGAATCTGAACCGCGACGCCGTGGCGCTGATCATTCCCACTCCCCTGGTCACCGAAGTGACGACGGTCCTCACTCTCCGGCGCTGCCCGCCAGCGGTGCTGGCCCATCCCTATACCCCCGGCCACCAGGTGTTCCTCACGGACGAACCGTACGGGGTGGCTCTGCCCTGCCCACCCCGAGTGCACCGGGTCACCGCAACCGTGCTGCTTCCACCCACCGTGACTCCCCGCGGGCCGGTCACCTGGATACACCCACCACAAGCGAACTCACTTCGGTTCTGCCGCGAGATCGACCTGTTCGGTGCCTTGCGCACCGTAATGGGCAAATCGTCACCAGTGAAATGATTCCGGCCGGTTCATCACAACCTGAAATCGTCACTTCGCCCCCCAAGCCGGCCGCTCGGTTTCGGTGCGCGCCGTTACCGAGCGGCCTCAGACCCCGGTGCTTGTCTTGCCCCCACCTGACAAGCACCGGGGTCACCTGGTGTCAGGACTCGCTGCCGCTGTCGGGCGGCGGTACGCGCCTATCCGCGGCGACGGCGGTGGTGCAGGTAATCGCCCACCACGGCGGCGCCCAGTCCGTCCACTCCGGGGTCGAGGACCCGGCCGCCGCAGCGGCGGGCCAGGGCGTGCACGAACGCGGCGAGCCGGGGGTCGTGGCCCAGCATCACGATGCTCACCGCGGTGCCCCGACGAGCCAGGCTGTCCATCTCACGCACTGTCATCCCGAGTGTTTCGGGCAACGGTGGATAGCTGAAGATCGCTTCCCCGTCTGGTTCCAGATGCGCGGTGGGTTCCCCGTCGGTGACGATCAACAGGACCTGTGCGGCATCCGGGTGGCGGCACAGGTGCCGCCCGGCTAGCAACAACGCGTGGTGCAGGTTGGTGCCCTGCTCCCACGCTCCCTCCAGGCCCGTCAGCTCGGCGATGTCCACCCGCCGGGCGTGGCGACCGAAGGTGATC
>JBOHHD010000795.1:0-5203 GCA_050700515.1 Pseudonocardiaceae bacterium | reverse complement strand
GTGCGGAGTACAAGCCCCGGCAACTGGCCTGGGCGAACACCTGCGGTCTGACCATTCCGCCGACCCTGGTCAGCAATGATCCCGACGCGGTGGCCACCTTCGCCGAGTCCGTCGGCGGAGATATCGTGACCAAACCTCTCTACGCGCGAATGCCCCGGGATGAGCACGGTCGCCTGATGGGTCTGACCTACACCGCGACCGTCCCACCCCAGCGGTGGCGCGAGGAGTCCATCCGCACCACCGCCCACCTGTTCCAACAGCGCGTGCCCAGCGCATGGCACATCCGGTTGACCGTGGTCGGACAGCACATGTTCGCCACCGAGATCCACCAGCCCGACGGTGCCCATCTGGACTGGCGGCACGACCGCGACGCCACCTCATCACCGCAGCGATCGCAGATCTGCTCACCGAAGGACCTATCAGATGAGCGTGTCCGAACCCGACACCGAACGCACCCTGACGCTACGCGAACGCATGGTCACCGGCTTGGTCGACTCGGGGGCACTCACCGACCGAGCGTGGCACCGAGCATTCACCGTCGTGCCCCGCCACGCCCTCGTACCCCGCTTCTACCGCACCAACGACCGCGCCGTCATCGACAGCACCAACCCCCACGACACAGCAGCCTGGTTGGAAGCGGTCTACTCGAACAAGACCCTGCTCACCCAGATCACCCCGACCGAGGTGACCTCCTCGGGCACCATGCCCGGCCTGATCGCCAAGATGCTCACCGCCCTCGGCATCAGCACTGGCGACAACGTCCTGCAAATCGGTACCGGTACCGGCTACACCGCCGCCCTGCTCTGCGAACGTCTCGGCTCGAAAAAGGTCACCACCGTCGACATCGACCCCGACCTGAGCAACGATGCCCGAATCCGCCTCGACCACGTCGGCTACACCCCGACCGTGGTCACCGGCAACGGAGCACACGGGTACCGGCCTAACGCCGCTTATGACGCCATCCTCGCCACCTGCGCCCTGCGACGAATACCAGCCGACTGGCTGGTCCAAGCCGCTCCCGGCGCCCGGATCGTCGCCCCCCTGGCCACCGGCCTCATCGCACTCGACGTCACCGGCCCAGAGCAGGCCAGCGGCCGGTTCCTCATGCCCGGTGGGTTCTTCATGCCCCTGCGGGACACCAATCAGAAGGACAAGCCGACCACCCCGTCACACGGCATTCGCCGTGACCCCCGCCCCACTGAACTGGGGCCACGCCAGACCTTCTACGAAGATCACCTGCGGTTCCTGCTGACCGTCGCCCTACCCGATGTCCGCACCAGCCAACACGGGCCGGCGTGGGAGGACCTCACCATCTCCGACAGCACTGGATCCACCGCCCGCCTGGACCGCGCCGACAACGGCGCTTTTCTCGCCACCGAGATCGGCCCCCGCGCCCTCTGGAACGAAGTCGAACACCTCCATCACCAATGGCAAACCTGGGGCAGACCCGACCGCGAACGCTACGGTCTCACCATCAACGGAGAAAGCCAGACAATCTGGCTCGACGAACCACGCGACACGCCAACCTGGCCCTTGCCCCGCAGCGGTGTCATGTGGTGACGCATCGACGAGGCGGCCCGCCTGCTCGGCGACGCCGCCCAGATCGCGGCGGGAAACAGCTCCGCCCGGCTGACCGAACGATTGCGCCAAGCCCGCGCCCAGTTGCAACCCTGGCAGGACACCAACGCCGTCCGCCAGCTCGACGACCGTTTGGCCACGTACAGCGTGGCATAACAGCGGAGAATCAGTCGTTGGCAAGCCTGACGTCCATGCTGTTCGTGAGCTGACTCGATGGAAAGTGCGTGATGGGCGACCTCTCCTTTGTGTGGCTCGAAGTGACAGGCAAGTGCCAGCTGCACTGCGCGCACTGCTACGCGGAATCAGGTCCGTCCGGCACCCAGGGGCAGATGGGCACTGCCGACTGGTTACGGGTGATTGACCAAGCCGCCGGTCTCGATGCGAAAACTGTGCAGTTCATCGGCGGAGAGCCGACCACCCACCCGGACCTGGTGGCGTTGGTAACTCAGGCGTTGGGCTGCGGTTTGAATGTGGAGGTCTTCTCCAACCTGGTGCATGTCCGATCAGCTCTCTGGGAATTGTTCTCGGTCCCTGGGGTGAGTCTGGCGACGTCGTATTATTCTGACGACCCGGGGCAGCACGAGGAGATCACCGGTCGGCGGGGCAGCCACGCCAAGACCCGAGCGAACATCGCCGAAGCGATACGACGCGAGATCCCCTTGCGAGTCGGAATCATCGACCTGGGTGGAGAACAGCGCTGGTGGCAGGCTATAAGTGAGCTGAAGGCGCTTGGCGTCAGTGCAATCGGTGCTGACCGGCTCCGCCAGGTTGGACGCGGTGTCCGGAGAGCGAAGCCAGATATGGATCAGTTGTGTGGGAACTGCGTCAACAGCGTTGCGGCGATCTCACCCACGGGCGAGGTGTGGCCCTGCGTGTTCGCTCGCTGGATGCCATCGGGCAACGTGCTCGAATGCAGCTTGGCCGAGGTCGTGAACGGTGGCCTGCGGGAAAGCCGTCGTCGGCTGATGGCGTGGTTTGCGCAAGGCGACCAGGCCAAGGCGTGTAACTCACGGTGCGGCCCCAACTGTGAACCGATCGATTGTGGTCCACGCTGTGGCCCGATGGTGCCTTCATGCGGTCCGAGTGAATGTTCGCCAGCCCGCCAATTCTGCTCACCAAATTATCCTGGCCCCAACCGCCGGTGTGAACCGAGGGAACAACCGTGCCGACCAATGCAATGCAGGCCGACCCGGCCATAAGTCTAGGCGTCGAAAAACTTCTCCGGCCGAGCGAGGAAGGATCGCCACAGGTGCACCATCTCCAGCTCATCCCAGGCTCGCTCGGTGATACCGGCATCGCTCAGCTCCATGATCTGCGCTCCGGGCAAGGCGGCCACCATGGGTGAGTGAGTTGAGTAGATGACCTGAACATCTTCTTGCCCGGTCAGATCCTGAAGCTGGTAGAGCAGAGTGAGAGTGGACTGGAACGACAGCGGACCTTCGGCCTCGTCGAGCAGGTAGAGGCCAGGGCCGGTGAACCGACCCTGGATCGCCTGCAGGTAGGACTCGCCATGGCTGATCTCCCACGAGGGCTGGTCCCCGTATCCGGCAACGCCCAGGTCGGTCATATACGCCAGCATCCCGAAAGCGGTCTCCGCGCGCAGGAAGAAGCCCTTGGCGTTGTGGCCCGTGAAGCGGCGACCGGTCGTGGTGCGGGACAGCCGAAGGGCTGCCCCGAGTGGGCTCTTGTCCAGGTAGCTACCGTAGCGTCGGCCACCGTGCCCGCCCCGCACGTCGATGCCGTACGCCTCCGCGATCGCCTCCAGCAGGGTCGACTTGCCCGAACCGTTGGCGCCGATGAGCACCACGAGGTTGCTGGTCAGTGTCAGTCCGTGTGCGGCGAGGTCCCGGACTGCCGGAATCGAGAACGGCCAGGTGGGTGTCTCGTCGTGGGCCATCACGTCGAGCCGGTCGATCAGCACCCGGCCGAGCCTAACAACGCACGATTTAACCTGGTCGCGGACGGCGGGCCTGGGCCCGCAACCGGCTCTGGGGTCGGAGAATGACGATCTCCGAACTGAACGCCGAACGGCGGACCTGGCTGATCGCCCACTTGGAACGCGCCACCGGTGAGCTTGGCGTCACCCTCACCGGGACGCCGGTGTTCGGTTGGCGTGATCGCACCGTCGGTACCCGGGTGAGCACAACCGATGGCGAACGGTGGCTGCGGGTGGTGGCCGAGCTGTCCCCGTGGGTCGGCGGCGCCTTCTGGACCGGCAACCAGGACGCGCGCGGGATCAGCGATGTCCCCAGACCTCGGCTGCTCGCCGAACTCGAGTGGCCGGATGGTGACTGCCGGCTACGAGCCGAACTCATGACCCTGGCCCCCAGCCCGGTCATCGCCAACGACATGGTGCTGCGGGAGATCCCTGACCTCGCCCCACTCTGGTGGACCGAGCTACGGCGAGCCGTGGACACCCTTGCGATACATCGCACCGAGCGAGTCTGTGTAGCTGGTTCCGGCTTGCGGTTGCGGTTGCTGGCAGCGTTCGGTGTCGAGATCGAGCCCGCGGAACTGGCATGGACCTGCGCTCATGGGGACTTGCATTGGGCCAATCTCACCGCACCCCAGCTCTGCCTGCTGGACTGGGAGGCTTGGGGTATGGCACCGGCCGGTTACGACCCCGCTGTGCTGTACTGCGCCAGCATCCTCACTTCAGATATCAGCGACGCAGTACATGCGACGTTCGCTGAGCTGCTCGATAACCCGAGCGGCCGGGTGGCTCAGCTCGCCGCGATACTGAAACTGCTGTGCCTCGTCGAGGACGGCGAGCACCTCGATATCGCCGCTCCGCTGCACCAACATGCCCGCACGCTCATCGCCCACCTATGATAACGGCTCACCAGCCCTTCTCCACTGAGCTAACTATGGATCAGTTGCCGATGACTTCGAGGCGGGGGAACACCGGGCAAGAATCGGCCACAGTCGGGCCATTGTTTCCGCATTGTGCAGTGATGCCCTCGACGAAGGTGGGCAGGAACGGCTGGAGATGTGTGGCCAGGGCGCGGCAGGTGGCGACCAACTCGGCGAGCACGGTGTCCAGAGCGCCGCTGTCGGCTTATTCTTTGCGTTCAGTCTTGGCCAGGTCCCAGGGACGCGCAGCTTCGACGTAGCGGTTACCTTCGTCGCCGATCTTGGTGACGGCCTCGGTGGCACGCCGGAAGTCGAACTCCGCCAACGCACGATCGATGGCCGGGGCGGCCTCGGATCGAACCACACGACACGCCAACCTGGCCCTTGCCCCGCGGCGGTGGCACGTGATGACGCACCGTTCGAGACCGCCGAGGTTGCCAAAGGTCTCGGAGGTTATGTTGACCGACTCGGACTGGCGTACCCGGCAGTAGACTTCGCGATAGATCGCGATGATAAATGGGTTTTCTTGGAATCGAACAGCGCAGGGCAGTACTATTGGCTTGAAGCGCATAACGGCGTGCCGATAACGTCGGCATTATGTGACCTACTGTCAGGTGTCGAATGATAACCGAAACTTCGACTGGAGAGTGGCAGGGGCGAGCCCGTCGACTTGCCGAGGAGTTGGTGGTGGCCGGGAAACTCCGGTCACCGGAGTGGAGAGATTCCCTCGAGGCAGTACCGCGTCACGTCTTGACCCCGGACGTGCTCCGAC
>JBOHHD010000794.1:0-11246 GCA_050700515.1 Pseudonocardiaceae bacterium | reverse complement strand
CGCACCACCGGTCCCGGCCACGCGCTGGTCATAGGTACCTTTCCGGATCGACTCACGAGAAGAGTGGTATATGAAAAATTCTCCTACGAGACCCAGTGCAGGATTCGGACAGCAGCTCAGGTGGTTGCGGAGTTATGCAACCATTTCATGGTGAAGTCGTATTCGGCGTTCATGAGCTTGCTGACGCCTCCGGTGACGGCCTTCTCCACTTTGCCGCCGATGAGCGGCAGCGGAATCGTGGCTTCCAGCCGCGTCAGAAGTACTGATCCGGCGGGGTCGGGATTGAGAGTCATCGTCCCGATGATCGTGCCTGGTGCGCCGTCGACGGTACAGCGCAGGACACCTCCGGCGGGAGTCCAGGTCTCGGTGCGATGAACTGTTAACCCACTGGGCAGCAGGGAGCGGATGACGGAGGGCAGTGCGTCGGGAGGCACCATCTGGTGCAGCAGGATGGTGATGCCCTGGGCGTCTTCGTCTCGGGAGACCAACTCGGCCCGGGGTCCGCCCACCGCATGCAGCTTGCCGCGCAAGTAGTCCGGGTCGGTGAGTACTTCACGCATCCGTTCGGGCGACTCGGGATAGCTGTGCCAGAGCTCCACTCTGTTGGTCATGGCGCGGACGATACCGTGCGCACTTGTGATGACCTCCGGGTCGGCGGGTGCCGCAGTCGATGACGTCGAGCTCGCTGCCTTCACCACACTGCGGCTGGGCGGCCCGGTCCGCCGCTTCGTGGCGGCGACCACGGCGCAGGAGTGTATGGCGGCGGTGCGGGCTGCGGACGGGGCCGGCGAACCGCTGCTGGTGCTGTCCGGCGGGTCCAACCTGGTCATCGGTGACGGCGGGTTCGACGGCGTCGCCGTGCGGGTGGCCACGGCAGGCGTGCGTATCGATGCAGACGGGGTGGTGCACGCCGCTGCCGGGCAGGACTGGGACGCCGTGGTCGCCCACACTGTGGCCGCGGGTTACGGCGGGCTGGAATGCCTGTCCGGGATCCCTGGTTCGGTCGGGGCGACCCCGGTGCAGAACGTCGGCGCCTACGGTGTGGAGCTGTCCGACCTGCTGTGTGATGTGGATCTCTATGACCGCCGCTGTGGTGAGGTGTGTACCGTTCCCGCTGCGGAACTGGGCCTGGGATACCGGACCAGTGTGCTCAAGGGCACCGACACCGCGGTGGTGCTCCGGATCCGGCTCGCGCTGCATCCCGATGGGCGCTCCGCTCCCGTCCGTTACCCCGAGCTGGCCCGTGCGCTCGGCGTGGAGCCGGGTAGCCGGGTGCCCCCAGTCCGGGTCAGAGCGGCCGTACTCGCGTTGCGCCGGAGCAAGGGAATGGTGCTCGACGCCACCGATCACGACACCTGGTCGGCGGGGTCCTTCTTCACCAATCCACTGCTGGACGCCGAGCAGGCCGACCTGGCTCTGCACCGAATCCGGCAGCGGGTGGGCCCGCATGCGCCGATACCCCAGTACCCCGGTGGCTCCGGACGGACCAAGCTCTCCGCCGCCTGGCTGATCGAGCGGGCCGGCTTCGGCCGCGGGTACCCCGGTCCGGGTGGCCGGGCTGCGCTGTCGAGCAAACACACCCTCGCTCTGACCAACCGCGGTACGGCGTCCACCGAGGATCTGCTGACGCTCGCCCGCGAGGTCCGCAATGGAGTGGCCGACACCTTCGGGATCATGCTCGTACCCGAACCGATCCTGGTCGGCTGTGCACTCTGATCACCAGTTCAGTTCCGGCGGTGCACCCGCATCGCGGAGTGTTGGTCACGTGGCTTGAGCACGATCAGGTCGAGGTTCACGTGCGCGGGCCTGGTCACCGCGAAGGCGATGGTCTCGGCGACGTCCTCGGCGGCCAGGGGAGTGAGCCCGGCATAGACCCGGTCGGCCTGCTCGGCGTCGCCGTCGAAGCGCACGAGGGAGAACTCGGTTTCCACCATGCCGGGGGCGACCTCGATGAACCGCACCGGCCGGCCGAGGTGCTCGGCACGCAGGGTGCGGTGCAGTACCGCCTGGGCATGCTTGGCGGAGGTGTAGGCCGAGCCGTTGTCGTAGGCCTCGAGCGCGGCGACCGAGGTCACCGTGACCAGTACCCCGTCTCCGGAGTCGATCAGCTTGGGCAGGAATGCCTTGGTCATCCGCAGGGTGCCGAGCACATTGGCTTCCCACATCCAGCGCCACTGGTTCTCGTCGGTTGCCAGCACCGGGTCGAGCCCCTTGGCGCCGCCCGCGTTGTTCACCAGTACCCGCGCGGTGGGCACCGCCTCGGTGAAGGTGGCCACCGATTCGGGATCGAGTACGTCGAGCCGTAGCGCGGTGCCGTCGATCTCGTCGGCGATCTCCTGGCAGCGCTGCACCCGGCGGGCCCCGAGCACCACGTGAAAACCTTGTGTGGCCAATGCCCTGGCCGTCGCCGCCCCGATCCCGCTGCTGGCCCCGGTGACGACGGCGGTCGGTCGCTGTTCGATCATGCTGTCCCACAGTAGCGCTCCACATTGCGTTGGGCCCCCCTTGAGTCCGGTGGAAGCGGATGACACAAGATGGGGTGTGTGATGGGACGGGTAGGGGTGGCCCTGCGTCGGGTCGCGGTGTTGTCCGTGCACACCTCTCCGCTGGAGCAGCCGGGTACCGGCGATGCCGGTGGGATGAACGTCTACATCGAACAGACCGCGACCCGGATGGCGCGCCGCGGCGTCGAGGTCGAGGTTTTCACCCGAGCCACCTCCTCCGGGCTGGCGCCGGCGGTGGAGCTGGCGCCGGGGGTCATCGTGCGGCACATCGCGGCGGGACCTTACGAGGGTCTGGCCAAGAATGATCTGCCTGCGCAGCTGTGCGCGTTCACCGCCGGAGTACTGCGCACCGAGGCGCGCCGGGAGCCGGGTTATTACGACGTGGTGCACTCGCACTACTGGCTCTCCGGGCAGGTGGGATGGTTGGCCCGGGACCGGTGGGGAGTGCCGCTGGTCCATACCGCGCACACCCTGGCCAAGGTCAAGAACGCGGCACTGGCCGGCGGTGACGCGCCGGAGCCGCACACTCGGGTGATCGGTGAGGAACAGGTGGTAGCCGAGGCGGATCGGCTGGTGGCGAACACCCCGGCCGAGGCCGCCCAGCTTGTCGAGCTCTACAGCGCGGACCCGGCAGGCACCGCCACCGTCGCGCCCGGAGTCGACCTGGAACGCTTCACCCCCGGATCCCAGGCGGTCGCCCGGGCAGTGCTGGGCCTTGCCTCGGACGCTGTCGTACTCGCCTTCGTGGGGCGCATCCAGCCACTGAAGGCCCCGGACGTGCTGCTGCGCGCCGCCGCCGAGATGCTGCGCCGTGCTTCGACGCTGCGCTCTCGGTTGCGGGTGCTCATCGTGGGCGGACCATCGGGTAGCGGCCTGGCCGAACCCACCGCACTGCACCAGCTCGCGGCCGTGCTGGGGATCTCCGATCAGGTCATGTTCGCCCCCCCGCAGAACGGTGCCGCGCTGGCCGGGGTGTATCGCGCCGCCGATGTGGTCGCCGTGCCCAGCTACAACGAGTCCTTCGGCTTGGTGGCACTGGAGGCGCAGGCCTGCGGGACACCGGTGGTCGCCGCCCGGGTGGGTGGTCTCCCGGTGGCGGTGGCCGACGGGGTGTCCGGCCAACTGGTGGACAGCCATCACCCGGCCGACTGGGCCGATGCGCTGTCTGCCGTCGCGCTGCACCCAGGGCGCCGGGAGAAGCTCGCCGCCGGCGCCATCGAGCACGCCCGGCGGTTCTCCTGGGAACGCACCACCGAGGCACTGCTGAGGGTCTACGCCGACGCCGCGGCGTCCTATCGGATGGATGCCCTGGATCGAGAGGTTGCGGTATGACTCGCGAGGTGGAGCTGGACGTGGTCATCGCGGGTGCGCTGGACGAGGCCGAGCTGCATTACGAACACCGCGAGCCGGGTAGCTTCGTGATCACCCTGCCGGGTACCAAGAAGTTGCAGACCACCTGTTGGGTGCTCGTCGGCGAGCACAGTGTGCTGGTGGAGGCGTTCGTGTGCCGGCGTCCAGCTGAGGCGCAAATGGACGTCTATCGCTGGTTGCTCCAGCGCAACGCCCGGCTATACGGGGTGCATTACACGCTGGACAAGATCGGGGATATCTACTTGATCGGGCGTCTGGCCCATCACAGTGTGACCGCTGACGAGTTGGACCGGGTACTGGGGCAAGTACTGGAAGCCGCCGATGGCGATTTCACCACCCTGCTCGAGATGGGGTTCGCCTCGTCGATCCGGCGGGAGTGGGCCTGGCGGGTGGCTCGCGGGGAGTCGCTGGCCAATCTCTCGGCCTTCAAGCATTTGGGGTAACTCAGCAGCTGCTGGTGGAGCAGCTGGGTGGTCGGACAGGTTGGGTGGCGGGGCGGCCCGGGGAGAGAGGGGGAGTCGCACACTCGGGCCGCCCCGCCAATGCCCGCTGTTCCTTGGGCGGGGGGCACCCGAGGAAACCCAGCGGGCCGCAGTTCGACGGGGGGGTGGTCGAACCGCGTCTCGTTACTCACCCCACCGAGAGCTTGAGACCCCGGTGGGGTGAGTGAAGCTACGGTCTCAGTAGATCGTATGAATCACAAGACCTAGTCCTTAATCCGTTCGGGGGATAGCTGAGGAGAGTGTACGACTGGGCCGCTCGGAGTGCACGCCTGCCCCTTCCTTGACCTGATGGAGGTGAGGACGCGACGATCTGGGTGAGTGGATCTGCCTCCGTGGCACCGATCCGTCGCGTGGACCTTCGAGGAGCCCCGGTGCCCTTCAGCAGCCCGTTTCCCGACGTGGAGATCCCAGCCGTCGCGCTACCCGACTTGATCTTCGCTGAGGTGGTGGAGGATCGGACCGCGCTCATCGACGGCGTCTCCGGCGAGACGATCACTTACGGCCGGCTCCGGACCATGGTGAACGGGGTCGCCGGCGCCCTGGCCGTGCGGGGCGTGGGCAAGGGTGATGTGGTGGCGCTGTTCGCCCCCAACACCCCGCACTACGCCGTGGTCTTCTATGGGATCCTGCGTGCCGGGGCCGTCGCTACCACCGTCAACTCCCTCTACACCCCGCACGAAATCGCCAGCCAGCTGCACGACTCCGGAGCGAAGCTGTTGTTCACCATCGCCTCGTTTCTGGACCGAGCTGTGGCGGCGACCGAGCAGGACGGCGCCTCGCTCATCGAGACGGTAGTGGTGGACGGTGCGCCCGGATACCCGTCGTTGGCCGAGTTGCTGGCGCAGGACGCGGCAGCGCCCGAGGTGAGCATTGATCCGGACACCGACCTGGCGGTGCTGCCCTACTCCTCGGGGACCACCGGCCATCCCAAGGGGGTCATGCTCACCCATCGCAACCTGGTGGCCAACCTCGCCCAGAGCCAGCCGCTGCTCCAGGTCGATCACGCCACCCGGGTGCTCGCCGTGCTGCCGTTCTTCCACATCTACGGCATGACGGTGCTGATGAACCTCGGCCTGTACACCGGGGCCACCGTGGTGACGCTGCCCAGGTTCGACCTCGAGACGTTCTTGCGCACAATCCAGGAATATCGCACGGACCGGGTCTACATCGCCCCGCCGGTGGCGGTGGCCCTGGCCAAACATCCGATGGTGGACAACTTCGACCTCTCCGCGATGGAGTTTCTCTTCTCCGGTGCCGCGCCGCTGGACGTCGAACTCGCCGCGGCGGTGCGTGCCCGGCTCGGGTGCAAGGTCCGGCAGGGTTACGGAATGACCGAGATGAGTCCGGTCTCGCACGCCATACCCATGGACCGGGACGACATCTCGGTGGGCACCGTCGGGTTCACCCTGCCGAACATGGAATGCAAGCTCGTCGACCCGGAAACCGGACAGGAGGTCGGTGCGGGCCGGCTCGGTGAGCTGTGGTGCCGGGGCCCCAACGTGATGCTCGGCTATCTGCACAACCCCGAAGCCACCGAGGCCACCCTGGATCCCGAGGGTTACCTACACACCGGCGACGTCGCCATGGTCGATGGGGACGGTGTCGTCACGATCGTCGACCGGGTCAAGGAGCTGATCAAGTACAAGGGCTATCAGGTGCCGCCTGCGGAGTTGGAGGCACTGTTGCTGACCCATCCGAAGATCGCCGATGCGGCCGTGATCGGCGTATGTGACGCCGACGGCGAGGAGGTCCCCAAGGCATTCGTGGTGCGCCAGTCCCACTGCGCAGAGCTCACCGCCGCCGACATCATCGCTTTCGTCGCCGCGAAGGTGTCGCCGCACAAGAAGGTGCGAGCAGTACAGTTCATCGATCAGATCCCGAAATCGGCCTCCGGCAAGATTCTGCGCAAGGACCTCCGTGCCATCGAACCCGCCGCCACCTGAGCCGCCTGGCCATTCCAGCTGGCCCGTGAAACCGGTGCCCACCCGCGCGACAGCTGGGCACCCATCCTCGGCTACCCTTAAAACAAGATCATATGAGAGGTGAAGACCACCAAAGCTAGTCCGGAAATGAAGCTCAACCCCTTAATGATCAAAGTCGATAGGAGTATGCTGAAGAGCTGCTGAGGTTGAGTACGATGGCAGCGGAGCATCCATTGATTCCGAGCACCTGCAGCCTTCGCCGGGGCGGACCACGCCCTCACCGAGGTGCTCCCGTGGTGCGGAGACGGTGAGCTGCACATCGCATGCGTTCCGACTACGAAGGAAAGGGGCCCACTCGGGTCAATGCATCCGCTCTTGTGTTCTCTTGTCCCCGTCGAGGCCATCTTATGATTGAGTTTCTGTTACGCCGAGAACGACAGCCGCATTCGGTCCGTCGACGGCATCAACTACTAGGACTTGTTTTAAACGGCGGTTTGGCTGGGGATCGTCGAAGAGAATTACGTCCACGTGGTCTCCGCTGGCTAATCGTCCAGCAATAGTCGTTTGACCATTGGCGGGCAGGGCAAAAATCGGGGTAGCGGCTGGATATCTTCTTGGGTGATCTGGTGATAGGCGGGTAGGTCGCGATTTACGACATAGACTCCTTCGGTACCACTTGTCAGCAAGAGGTATGCTAATCCACCAACCGGCACGGTTGCCACGACAAGAAACGCCGCCCGAGATGCTCGCCTGGGTCGACGTATCCAACCTGGGGCTAGAGTCTGGCTGGTTGACACAGACCAGTCATATCGAGGAAGAAGATTCATATGTGGACGACGCGCTGTGTGAACTTTTGCCCGAGTGAAGTATGTCCGCTCTCATAGGTCAGCGGTGCCCCTTAAGCGCGCCGTTGACCAGCAGTGCTGGCTTGCGGTCTTTCGTAGTCTCTCACGGGATCGCGGCCAGCTCGACCTTGCGTCTCTTCTCACCAATCCCCAGCAACGACCGCTTGTTTATCGCCGCCGGGTATCCCCTGGGTTCCGGGGTGGAAATCATCGTGCTGTACCTACGTGCACCGCCAGTGGCCGAGGTACATACTGCGCATTCATACGCCGCGCCGAGTCGCCCCGAGGTCCGGATCCGGACATCACCGACAATTGCCCGAGCCATACGGTGGCAGCGTGCCTCGCCGGAGACCGTGGCGAGCAGCCGGCCGTGGGTCTCGCTCTGCTGGATCAGTGGTGATGTGTGACCGTCGATCCTCAGCTGCGCGGCTGTCGATGCTCAAGCGCGGTCAACGACTCTTCCGGACCGGCAATCCACGGCTCGTCAGGGTCATGGCGGCTGGGCATGGATCGTTCGTCATCACGCAGGCGCGCGATGGCGAGGCATCGAGGATCGCGAAGCGCGTTCATCGCTTTGGCTTGGTGCTCATGATGAGTGGTATCCAGGGTGAATAGCTCCCCGAAACGTGATTCGGAGAATCTTACCTTTGACGCCCAAAAGGGAGGTAGTAGATATCCGAGCTGGGGGAGCAGGGAACCGCTGACCGAACGCCCATCCCGGGGGGCGGGGGAAGGGAGTCGGCCAGCGGTTCCCTGCACCGACGGTGGAGTTTCAGTAGGGGTCCTGAAACGTTGCCGTCGGTTATTAATATATGCGTGACCAGGTTGTTACGGCCAGCGGCCATTCGGGGGTATTCACTTCCGTGACATCGTCCCTCGTGCCGCCATGCGGCGTAAGGAAGAGTGTGCCGATTGAATCGTAGCTACCAACTAATTAGGCAGACGAGTCGTCCTGGGGATCTGTGGGCTTTGGAGTGTGGTCGCGCGCGGTGGCGAGCAACCTGGCCAGGCTGGCGGGATCGGTGGCCCGCTGGTGCAGCGCCGCGGCTGCCCGCGCCAGCAACCCCTCCACGCCAGGGACCCGCTCGGCGGATTCGGTCGCCGACAACGCCAGTTCCAGATCCGCGACGAACAGGTCGAACAGCGCATGAACAGCGCACAGGCCCTCGTCGGTCAGAGTGACCAGGATGCTGCGTCGATCGCGGGGATTGGGGTTGCGGGTCAGGTACCCGGAGGCCGCCAGCCGATCCAGCAGCCCGGTCACGCTCGCCGTCGTCATGCCGAGTCGATCAGCGATCGCGGTAGGAGTCAGCTGGCCCGCGTGGTAGAGGTGATCGAGTGTCACGGCTTCGGGAATGCCCACCCCCAGCGCGGCGGCCACCGCATGCCGGTACTGGTCACCGGCCATGATGAGATCGCGGACCCGCAGCGCAAGTTCGCGCATCGCTTGTCCAGCTCCATTCGAGAGGTAAGAAATCGGGTCGCCACGGTAGGCGCCGGCCGGACTTCCGAACAGGGCCGTTCGAGGGATGAACGGCTATCGCTGTCCTCCGCAGCTCTGCCCACCACAGCGGGAAGGCACTCCGCCCGCGGTGAGCGCGGACCGTGCCGTTGGGAGACAGGGTTCAGCCGGGTCCCCCGTCCGGGGAGCGCGGTGGCCTGGCAGGCTGGATGACATGAGCGTCGGCACGCTGGTGTTGCTCCGTCACGGAGAGAGTGAGTGGAACGCCAAGAACCTGTTCACCGGCTGGATGGACGTGCCGTTATCGGCGAAGGGCGAGGGCGAGGCGTTGCGTGGGGGCACCCTCATGCGCGAGGCGGGGCTGCTGCCCGACGTGGTGCACACGTCACTGCTGCGCCGCGCGATCAATACCGCTAACCTCGCGTTGGACGTCGCCGATCGGCATTGGATCCCGGTGCGTCGGGACTGGCGGCTCAACGAGCGGCACTACGGTGCACTGCAGGGTAAGGACAAGGCGCAGATCCGCACCGAGTACGGCGAGGAGCAGTTCGCCTTGTGGCGCCGCTCCTATGACACTCCGCCACCACCGATCGAGCCGGACAGCGAGTTCAGCCAGCATGGTGACCCGCGCTACGCGGGCATCGACATCCCGGTGACCGAATGCCTGGCCGACGTGGTGACCCGGATGCTGCCGTACTGGACGTCCTCGATCGTGCCCGATCTGCGGGCCGGGTGCACCGTGCTGGTCGCCGCCCATGGCAACTCGCTGCGCGCACTGGTCAAACATCTGGACGGGGTCGACGAGCGGACCATCGCCGGGCTCAACATCCCGACCGGCATCCCCCTGCGTTACGACCTCGACGAGCAGTTGAGGCCGCTCAATCGAGGGGGGACCTATCTCGACCCGGTGGCTGCGGCCACGGCGATCGCCGCGGTGGCCAATCAGGGCCGGTGAGCGAGATCGGGGTGAACCAGCGGTGAACGGCTAAAGAAGATTCCTGGGTAGCGTGTCGATCCGGCCACTCAGGCCTGGTCAACGCTAGGGGTATCGGTGGGGCAGATGCCTAGGATTCCGGTGTGACACTTTTTGCCGTCGTGATCACCGCGATCGGCACTGCGCTGATCGGCGGAATCATCGGCTTCCAGCTCGGCCGTCGTGGCCCGAGAATCGATACCCGACGTGCTGCGCACGGCCTGACCGTCGCCGACCTCGTCCAGCGGGTCGTGCTCTCCTCGCACAACTCCGTGGTACTGATCAACAAGGCGGGGGACGTGGTACTGCACAACCCTCCCGCGGCTGAACTGGGTCTGGTCCGGGGGCAGCGCCCGGATGAACGTGCGTGGAAAGCCGCCCAGCGGGTGCTGGAGACCGGGGAAGTGGTTCATGTCGATCTCTCCCCGCTGGAGCAGGGTGCCCGATCGGGCCGAGGCCCCACCGCTGTGCTGGGCGAGGTCCGCCCGCTGGGTGACGGTTTCACCGTCGTCGACGCCTCGGACGAATCGGACGCGGTCCGGCTGGAGGCCACCCGGCGGGATTTCGTGGCCAACGTCAGCCATGAACTGAAGACCCCGGTCGGAGCGGTGGCGCTGCTCGCCGAGGCGGTGCTCAACGCCGCCGACGACCCGCAAGCGGTGCGCCGATTCAGCACCAAAATTCTCAACGAGTCCACCCGGTTGGGCGCGTTGGTCACCGAACTGATCGCGTTGTCCCGGCTGCAGGGGGCCGAGCGGCTCCCTGAGCTGGCCACCGTCGAGGTGGACGAGGTGGTGCGGGAGGCGTTGGACCGCTGCCGGTTGGCCGCCGAGTCGGCCAACATCCGGATCACTGTCGACCAACCCAGCGGCTTGCTGCTCGACGGTGACGCCACATTGCTCATCACGGCGCTGTCCAATCTGGTCGACAACGCGGTGGCGTACTCACTGCCGGGCAGCCCGGTGTCGGTCAGCAGGCGGCTGGCGGACGGGTTCGTCGAGATCGCCGTCACCGATCGCGGCCTGGGTATCGCGCCGGAGCACCAGGAACGGGTGTTCGAGCGTTTCTTCCGGGTGGATCAGGCGCGCAGCCGGGCGACCGGCGGCACCGGGCTCGGGTTGGCGATCGTCAAGCATGTCGCCGCCAACCACGGCGGCGATGTACGCCTGTGGAGCCGACCGGGCACCGGCTCCACCTTCACGCTCCGGGTTCCCGCGCATCCGGATGAATCCGACGACAGTCCGACGGCCGGCTCCACCGGTGATGCATCACACATATCCGAACACGTGGGAGGAATGCTGTGACCAGGGTACTGATCGTCGAGGACGAAGAGTCATTCGCGGACCCGCTGGCCTTTCTGCTGCACAAGGAGGGCTTCACCACTGCGGTGGCCACCTCCGGCTCCGAGGCGCTGGACGAGTTCGACCGCAACGGTGCCGACATCGTCCTGCTCGATCTGATGCTCCCCGGGATGAGCGGGACCGATGTCTGCCGACACCTGCGGGCCCGTTCGGGAGTACCAGTGATCATGGTCACCGCCAGGGACAGTGAGATCGACAAGGTGGTCGGCCTGGAGCTCGGTGCCGACGACTACATCACCAAACCCTATTCGGCTCGTGAACTCATCGCTCGAATCCGCGCGGTGCTGCGTCGTGGCGGTGAGGCC
>JBOHHD010000793.1:0-6002 GCA_050700515.1 Pseudonocardiaceae bacterium | reverse complement strand
CGCGCGTCGGTTCCGATCCTGCCCTGGGGTGCGAGCTCGACGAGCACGGCGCCGCCGAGGGCGTGGAGCAGGGTTGCGGCTGTCGCCGGCGTTCCGGTCTCGTCGTGGAGCAGCAGCATCACATCCTCGACGATCAGCGGGTCGTTTCGCATGCTGCTCGCACCTCAGGAGATCGCGGACGGGCCGGTCGGGCCAGCTCGACGAGCCGCTTGGTGCTGCGCCGGAAGGCCCAAACGACGACCAACGCGCCCAGCACCGTGAGCGGGGTGCCCATCGCGATCTTCGCGATGGCCAGCCCGCCGGTGGCGTCGCTGTCGTAGAGCCACTGCTGGACGGCGAACCGGGCACCGAGCACGGCCGCTGCGGCGAGCGTGGCGACGTCGTGGGCGCGCAGCACGATGCGGTCGGCGCGCCAGTCGTGCGTACCGCCGTGCAGCAGGTTCCAGACCACGCCGGTCAGCGGCCGGCGGGCCAGCACCGAGCCGAAGGTGACGACGAAGCCGGCCAGGGCGACCCAGATCCCGATCACGAAGAAGTTCTTCGCCGATCCGGTCAGGGCGACGATGCCGACCGCGGCGGCGACGCCCAGCAACCCGCCGATCGCTGCGCTGAAGGACTCTCCGCGCGGCAGCCGGTATCCGGTGAGGGCGAGCGCGACGGCGATCGCGACCGTGATCGTCGCCGTCAGCGGCAGGAACACGTTGGCCGCCACGAAGGCGATGACCGGGATGGTCGAGTAGACGAACCCCATCGGCCCGCCCATGCGATCGAGCACGGTCGGTGCCGGTGCGGTGGTCGGGCCGGCCGGGTTGGCACCGGTGGGATCGTGGTTCTTCTCCGTCATGGTCATGCCGTTCTCCTGGGTGGTGTGCGTGTGTTTTCAGGAAAGGCCGTGCCGCAGCGGCACACTCAACCCCGTGTGACACGGATCACCTGTGGTTCAGTCCTCCAACGGCAAGGCGCTCGGCCGGGGTCTCGGTGCCGCGCAAGTCGCGTACGAACTCCCCGGTCAGCCCGGCCGCCAGGGGGGGTCGAGATCGATTCCTTGCCCTGCTTGCTGACGTCGCCGTGGTGGTATCGGCCTACATCGGCAGGGGCACGCCGAGGTCGTGGTCGCCGAACACCGGCGCCGTAGATCTCGGGGGGAGCGAACAGGCCTGTCCAGGGCGACGAGCCGTCGAGCCCGGAAGGTCGCATTCGTCCCGCCGCTCCCCGGCCGCGCGCCCCGCGCGCGCGGGCCGAGCACTCGGGTTCGTCGACCGACGTCACGTACGGCGGACCGCACTGCCCTGGTCCACCGGCAGGACGGCGCCCGTCACCCAGCGGGAGGTCGTGCCGGCGAGGTAGACAACGGCCTCGGCGACATCGGTGGGTTCGATCACGGCTCGCCCATCGGCGACACGGCGAGGAAGACGTCGACGCAGTCCTCGACCGTCGGCGCGGGGAGGTCGGGCCGGAACAACCGCAGCTGCCCGGCGTTGAGGGTGACCATCGGGGTTTCGACGATCGACGGCGCGATGACGTTGACCCGGATCCGGTCGGCCGCGACCTCGTTTGCGACGGCCGCCGCAAGCGCGATGACGGCGTTCTTGGCGGCGACGTAGTCGCTCAGCCCGGGGACGTTCTTCAGGGCGGCCACGGAGCTGGTGATGATGATCGATCCGCCCCGCCCGCGCGGATGTGCGGGATGGTCGTGGCGAGGGTGTGGAAGGTGCCGGTGAGGTTCACGCCGATCACGTCGGCCCACCGGCGTCGGACACCTCCCCGACGTTGCCCGCCGGCGGTGACACGCCCGCGCTGGCGATGACGACGTCGAGGCGGCCGAGTTCGGACACCGCGTCCGCCAGCACGGCTTCCATCGCCGGCCGGTCACGGACGTCCACCGGGGCGAGGATCGCTCTCCTCCCGATCGCCTCGATCTCGAGGCGCACCCCGTCGAGATCGGCCTCGGTGCTCATCGGGTAGTCCATCGTCTCGACCGGTGCGGCACGATCGATACCGATGATGTCCGCGCCTTCCCTGGCCAGCGCCAAGGCGTGAACGCGACCCTGTCCGCGGGCCACTCCGGTCACGAACGCGACCGAACCTCCGAGTGACATGTCTTCTCCTCTCGTCCCGCGCGTGGCTTCGCCGCGAGTTCGGGCCGGGGATCGTTCGACCGCACGGTCTGGACAGCGCAGCGGGTGTCGGTGGGCGGGGCTTGTAGGAAGCAGGGCGGTCAGGTGTCCAGCGGGAACGGCGCGAGGCGGTGCGCCGGGGGCTCGGTGCCGTGCAGGTGGCGCACGAAGTAGTCCCAGGTGCGACGGGTGACGTGGTGCATACGCAGCAGCAGCGAGTGGTCGCCACCGGGCACGATCAGCATGTCCACGTCGGCGTCGGCGGTGATCAGAGCGTCGGCCAGGCGCAGGGTCTGGGCCGGGAACACGTTGTCGTCGAGCTCGCCGTGGATCAGCAACAGCTTCCCGGTGAGCGCGGTCGCCAGGGCCGGGTTGGAGATCGCCTTCTTGCCCTCGTCGCTGACGTCGCCGTGGTAGTGCTCGGCCCACATCGGTAGGTAGATGCCGGGGTCGTGGCTACCGGCGATCGCGACGCCGACCCGGTAGAACTCGGGGTGGGCGAGCAGGGCCCGGGCGGCGGCGTACCCGCCTCCGGAGTGGCCGGTGATCCCGACCCGGTCGGTATCGAGCCAGGGGTGGCGGTGGCCGAGCTCGCGGATCGCGGCGACGTGGTCGTCGAGGGCACCGGCGCTGCCGAGGTTGCCGTAGGAGTGGTCGTGAAAGGCCTTGCTGCGGCCCGCGGTGCCGCGCCCGTCGATGGCGACGACCGCGAACCCGAGCGCGGCGAGCGCCTCCGGTTCGCCGCTGTGGGGGACGTCGAACGACGGCCCAGCCCGGTGCACCTGCGGCCCGGGGTAGATGTGGTCGATCACCGGGTAGCTCTGGTCGGGGTCGAAGTCGTGCGGGCGCCACAGCAGCCCCCAGATCGGGGCGCGGCCGTCGGCGGCGGTGGCGCGGAACCGCTCGGGTGGGCTCCAGCCCACCGCCTCCAGTTCGCTCGCGTCGGGGGACTCCAGCTCGACCAGGACCTGCCCGTCGCCGCCCAGCACCACCGAGCGGGGCGGGACGGCTGGCGTGGACGCGCGGTCGACGAGGTAGCCGCCCTCGGGTGGGCTGACCGCGTCGTGATCGAGGTCGTCGTCGGTGAGCCGGGTGAACCCGGTGCCGTCGAGGTCGATGCGGCAGATCTGCCGGGCGTAGGGGTCGCCGTCGCTCGCACCCGTTCCGCCCAGCCCGGTGGCGAGGAACCACACCTGGCGGCGGTCCTGGTCGACCCACAGGACGCTGCGCACCAGCCACTGCCCGGTCGTGACTTGCTGGACCTGCTCGCTGTCGCCGGCGTAGAGGTAGAGGTGGCCCCAGCCGTCGCGCTGCGACCACCACAGGACCTCCCCGGAGTCCAGCACATGCACCATCGCCGGCTCGCCGAGCTGCGGGGTCGGGTCGACGCGGGTCTCGCCCGTCTCGCTGATCAGGGTGGTCGCCTCACCGGTGGCGGGATCGAGGCGGCGTAGCTCCAGGGTGCGGGCGTCGCGGGAGTAGTGCAGGAAGTGCACCGTCTCGCCCTTGTTCCCCGACCACCAGGAGTACGCCAGGGCGGCCGGGTGCACGATCGTGCGAGGCTCGTCCTGCTGGTACACGACGCTGCGGGTGGTGACGTCCAGGACCGTCCACGAGATCGTGGCCTGGGCCTCGTCACCGGCCATGGGGTAGCGGTGGCGGTGCTCCACCGGCCGCCCGCCGCCCGGTGGGGACGACTCGACGAGGACCTGCTCGGGCAGCCCGCGCTGGTCGATGCGGTGCGCCAGCAGCCGGGTGGAGTCCGGCGACCAGGCCACGTGGAACACCGGGTCCAGCCCGAACGACCGCGCCAGCGACCGGAAGCTCACGGGATCGGGCAGGCCGCCGTAGTCGTGGTACGGCTCGGCGTCGTCGGTGAGCGCGAACTCCTGCTCCCCGTCCCGGGAGCGAACCCAGATGTTCCCGTCCCGGCGGAACGCGATCCAGTTGCTGTCCGGCGAGGCGATCTCGCGGAGCCCGGGCGGCTCGTCGCCGTCGATGCGGACGCAGGTGCCCGCGCGGTCCGACCACTCCCAGCGCGCGCCGAACGCCGAGAACCGCAGTGCGTCGGCGTCCGGGACGTCGAACTCGACCTGTGTGATCGGTAGGGCGGCGGCTTCGACCGCCTGGCCGGATGCGGCCGACAGCGCGGCAGCGAGCTTGTCGTGGTCGAATGCGTCGCGGCGGGTGCCCTCGGCCGGGTCGACCACGACGTGGCGTGACCCGACCTGGTAGCGGAAGCGTGCGCCTCCGGGCAGCCACTGCGGGTCGATGCGGGCGCCGGAGACGCGGCGGGCGCGGTGGGGGGCGAGCAGTTGCTCGGCGCGGGCGTAGTCGGCGTCGGTGAGTCGGGTCATGTCTGGTCCTTGCGTGATGAGGTGAGTTCGACGACCAGAGGGTCTTCTTCATCGGATCGGTCACCCTGGCTCGCGGTCGGTCAGAGGGTGCAGTGGGCGTCGGCCGGTGGGGTCCGTGGGTTGATGAGGTAGTTGGCGGTGAGGTCGGTGACGCAGGCGTTCGTGCCGGCCGCGACGACCGTGTGTTGCTCGCCCTCGACGGTCAGTAGGCTGCCTCCGAGCGCCTCGGCCAGGCGGATCCCGGCGTCGTAGGGGGTGGTGGGGTCGCCGGTGATCGAGACTGTGAGCGTCGGTGGCAGGCCCTCGACCCGGACCGGGAAGGGGTAGGTCGGCTTCGGCTCGGCCGGCCAGGCCTCGCAGCTGTCCCGGGCTCCCTCGATGCCGCGGCCGGGGTCCGCGAACGGCGCCACCTCGTAGATCCGGCCCCGGAAGTCCCTGGCCTGCTCGACGGTCAGGCGCTCCTCGTCCATGCACACGATGGCGTAGGCCGCCTCGGAGAAGTTGCTCAGGCGGCCGCCGTCGTCGGGTCCGGAGAGCAGCTGGCCCAGCCGGACGAGCGTGTCGGGCCGGCCGGCCCGCAGCTCGGCGAGCCCCTGGGTGATCATCGGCCAGGCCTCGGAGATGTAGAGCCCGCTGATCACGGAGCCGACCGCGTCGTTGTAAGTGAACCCCGGCCCGCTTCCGGTGGGCAGCGGCCGGTCGAGCAGGGGGCGGACGATGTCCTGGAAGGCCCGGGTCGCCCCGGCCGGGTCGGGGCCCAGCGGGCAGTCCGGGCGGGTGGCGCAGTCGGTGGCCATCTGTTCGAAGGACCGCTGGAAGCCGGCGTACTGGGAGAGCCGGCGATCGACCAGCCCCAAGCGGGGGTCGACCGCGCCGTCGAGCACCATGGCCCGGACGCGCTGCGGGTACTCCGCGGCGTAGAACGCGCCGACCCGGGTGCCGTAGCTCTGCCCGAAGAAGTTCAGCTGCTCCTCGCCGAGGGCGGCGCGCAGGACGTCCATATCGCGGACGGTGTCGCGAGTGGCGATCGCGGCCAGGGTCTGCTCGCCGCCCGAACGCTGTGCGCACGTCTCGACCAGCTGCCGGGCACCCTCCTCGCTCAGGGCGCCCGCCGAGATCAGGAACTCGCTCTGCGCGTCACCGGCGCGCACCTGCTCATCGGTGAAGCAGTCGATCGCCGGGAAGGTCGCGCCCACCCCGCGGGGGTCGAAGCCGATCAGGTCGAACCGCTCGGTGACCGGGCTCTGCGCCAGGTTGCCCGCCACGCCGGCGGCGAAGTTCATGCCGGTCCCGCCCGGTCCGCCCGAATTCAGCAGCAACGACCCCCTCGACTCGCCCCGCGCGGGGACCCGCAGCATCGCGACCTGCGCGGTCGCCCCACCGGGATCGTCGTAGTCCAGCGGCACCTCCAGCCGCGCGCACTCGAACCTCGGGTCACTCGCGAAGAGCTGCTCGTCGGCTCCGGTGGTGGCGTAGCCCGCGCACGGGCCGAAGATCAGCTCCTGGTCGTAGAAGCGCGCCAGCTCGG
>JBOHHD010000792.1:0-2158 GCA_050700515.1 Pseudonocardiaceae bacterium | reverse complement strand
CCGTTGTTCAGTCCGGGTGACCGATTCCCGCTGGGTCCGCCGGAGGGGCACTGGGTCGGCGGTGAGGATGAACCAAGCGGACCCCCCAACACGACCGTTCTCGCTGCGGGGCGTGGTTATGGGAGCGCGGATGGACGCGGATCTCAGCTTGCGCTACGGGTATTGCGCGGACCGACAGGTCGGGTTGGTGTACTCCGAGGACAGCGCAGCGCTGCCGCTGCTCAAACATACTAAACCCGGCCCGACGCCGGTCACCTCAGGCACTACCGATGGGCAGCCGGGTAAGCCACCTCCGGAGGAGATGGCCAACCCCGACTACCAGTCCGACTGACCGCTGCTGATGACTGTGCTCATCCTGGCTCGTGAGATTGAGCCACAGGTCGACCGCGTGGCCGAAGAGCTGGCGGCCCGTGAGGTACCGGTTTTCCGCACGAATCTCGCGGCGTTCCCGCAAACGCTGACGCTGGACGCGCGGCTTGAGCCGGGCGGCTGGGATGGCACACTCGCCACCGAACACCGCACCGTGCGACTGCGCGACATTCGCTCGGTCTGGTATCGCCACCCCTCACATTTCCAGCTGCCCGAGGGCATGTCCCGCCCGGAACGCCGCCATGCCGCCGCCGAGGCTCGTGTCGGGGTGGCCGGGGTGCTGTGCAGCCTGGACGTGCTGTGGGTGAACTACCCATCGCGGGAGTCTGATGCGCTCAAACCCCGCCAGCTCGACGTCGCCCGCCGCTGCGGTCTGCGAGTGCCGCCGACGCTGATCACGAACAACCCGGCCGGGGTTCGGGACTTCGCCGCCGTGGTCGGCGGGCCGCTCGCGGGAAAGAACCGGCGGGTTACCGCGTGCGCCAGTACGGTCCCCAACGGCTCTGGGACCGCGTCGAGCAGGCCGCGACCTTCTGGCATGACGAAGGTCAGCCGTCCTACGAACGCTTCGGCATCGCCGCCACACCCCATGACCAGCACGTCTGGTACGGCACCCCGGACGGGCCGCACCGCTGGCCACTGCGGCCGAGATGAGCCGATATCTTTGCGGGATCACCGCCAGCGCCAGCTGTGCCGGTGGCTGAACCTTCGGAATCCCAGCAGGCACCACACCCACCGATCAAGAAGAGCTACCACAACGTCAACGCGATCCCCCTGCCGCACGTCGCCGCTTCTGCAGTAATCGATGTCGAACCTTCTCGGCGGCATGGTGGGATGTGGGGGTGCGCCGGTTGTGGCCCCTCGACGAGGGAAATGTTTCGCCCGGTCTGGTCGCCGATCCGGAGTTGGAGCGGTGCTACGCCTATCCGCAGGAGTTGGTGCGCGCCTGGGTCCGGGTGGGGTTCGTGTCCAGCGTCGATGGTGGCGTCACGGTCGGTGGGGTGGCTGAAGGCCTGTCGTCGCCAACAGACCATCGGGTGTTTGACCTGTTACGGTCGCTTGCCGATGTTGTGCTGGTTGGTGCGGGTACGGTGCGTAACGAAGGTTACCGAGGAGTCCGCCTCAGCGGTGAACACCAGCAGCGACGACTTGCCCGGGGGCAGGCCGCAGTTCCGCCGATCGCCGTGGTGACCGCGTCCTGCGCCCTCGATCCCGACAGCGCGTTGTTCACCGAGACCGCTGTTCCACCCCTGATCTTTACGACCAGCAGCGCTTCCGCTCAGCGGCGGGCACGGCTCGCTGCGGCTGGTGCGGTGGTGTCCATGTTGGGCACGGAACGGGTGGAGCCGACTCGTCTGCTGAGCCACTTGGAACGATGCGGGTTGCCTCGGGTGCTTTGCGAAGGTGGGCCTAGGTTGCACGGTGATCTGATTGCCGCGAGTGCCGTGGACGAGTTGTGCCTTACTGTATCCCCGTTACTCATTGGCAGCCAAGCAACGCGAATTGCCGCGGGTCCCGCTCCGGCTGAGCTGTTCAGGATGCACTTGGCTACGATCCTGACAGAAGACCATCAGTTACTGCTTCGATATGTCCGCAGAGCATCAGCCGATGACTAAATTGCTGACACTAAAGCACTCTATCGCCGGAGAGCTAACAGCGTTCGGTCGCTTCTAACATCTCGTCGGCAATTGGATTGGGGCATTGCAGCAGCGCTCGTGCCCGCTGTTCGATGAGCTGCATCCGTGCACGGCGGTCATCGGGGTTGGCATGGGCAGTACTTGCTGTGGTC
>JBOHHD010000791.1:0-1807 GCA_050700515.1 Pseudonocardiaceae bacterium | reverse complement strand
GTACAGGGTGGCGGTCACCATCTGGATCTCGGGGAACGCCCGCCCCATGCCGTCGGCGTCAATGACCGGCATGCCCAGCTTGGCGCCCACCCGCAGCGGGACCGTCGAGTTCGACCCGCCCGCCTCGATCGAGACGGTATGGGTGATCGGCCGCCCGAGGTAGGATTGCACCGCCTGCAACGCGCGCACATGCTCATCCCCACTCGGTAGTTTCTCGACCCCGACAGTCGGCGCGCCCATCCCCGCCGTGGCCACGATCAGCGCGTCGTCCGGTACCTCAGCCACCGCGACGAGCTGCACCGGCCCGTGCTCACGGATCACCTGCTTGGCCAGCAGGGCACCGAGGTAGGGATTGCCGCCACCGCCGGCGCCGAGCACCGCGGCACCGACCGCCAGGTCATCGAGCTGGCTCTCACCGAGGTGGCGCACCGTCGCCCCCACCCAGTTCAAGATCACCGACTGCCTTGACGCGGACCCGCACCGCGTTGCCCGGCAGGTAGGTCAGCGGCACATCCTCGACCTCGACAACCTGCACCCCGGCCCGAACCGCGCCGGCCGCGACGGCCCGGTCGACCGCTTCCTGCTTGGCCTGCTCCAGCACCTGATCGCGCGACCGGTGGCCCAGGGTGAAGATCCGGTCGACCTCGCCGCCGACCTGCGCGATCGCCGCGCCGACCGCGTTCGCGACGGTGCGGTGCTCCGGCTTGATCAGCTCAGCGGCACCGGGCAGGCGCTCACCCAGCAGCACGCTGCCCCCGCCGACGAGGACCACCGGGATCGGCTGCGCCGTCGTCTTCATCCGCTCGACCGCATCGGCGACCGCCTGCTCGATCCACTCCAGACCTCGCCGGACCAGGTCCGGGTCGAGCCTGGCCACGCTGCTCGGGTCGCCGATCACGGCCAGCCCGCCAGCCACCGCCAGGTCAGTGGCCGTCACCGTGTCACCGCCAAAGACCAGCGCCCGGCTGGTCAGCTCGTAGCCGACGCTGTCCGGCCCGATGGTCACCCCGTCCCGGACCAGGCTGCCTCCGCCCAGCCCGAACGAGTACACCTCCGGCATCCGGAAGTTGGTCCGCACTCCCCCGATCTCGACCGCCCCCGCGGTCTGGCGCGCAAACCCGTGACGGAGCAGGCCTACGTCCGTCGTCGTCCCGCCGATGTCCACGACGACGCAGTCGCCCGAGCCGGACAGAAAGGCCGCCCCGCGCATGGAATTGGTCGGTCCACAGGCAATGGTGGCCACCGGATGGCGCGCAGCGGCCTGAACGCTCATCAGCGTCCCGTCATTCTGGCTCAACCAGACCGAGGCGGTGATCCCGAGCTCAGCCAGCGCGGCGTGCAATGCCTCGACGATTCGGGTCGCGAGCTCACGAAGACCGGCATTGAGGATCGTGGCGTTCTCGCGCTCCAGCAGCCCGACCCGACCGATCTCGTGCGACCGGCTGATCGCGACGCCGGGTAGCTCCGCGGCGAGGATCTGCGCCGCCTGTTGCTCGCACTCATCATTGACCGGGGAGAACACCGAGCAGAGCGCGATCGAACGCAGCCCTTTCGCGGCGATTTCGGCGGAGACTGCCCGCAGTTGGCCGATATCCAGCGGCGAGAGCTCGCGTCCGTCGAACTCATGACCACCGTGACAGAGGTAGGCGTGCTCCCCCAGTGCTCGGCGCAGCCGTTGCGGCCAGTCCACCATCGGTAGGAGCCCCTGCGTCGCGGGCAGGCCCAGGCGGACCGTCGCCGTGGGTGACAGGCCCCTCGCCTCGATGATCGCGTTGGTGAAGTGGGTCGTCCCGATCATCACCGCCTG
>JBOHHD010000790.1:0-2226 GCA_050700515.1 Pseudonocardiaceae bacterium | reverse complement strand
GGTGTGGACAGCGTTGGGCCGTCAGGGGGCCGTGGTAAGCCGGGAACGGCGGGGCGCCGGAGAGAAGCGCAGGGAACCGCAGGGAAGGCGGTTTCGGCAGTTCAGAGTGACTGCGAGCGCGATCTAGGCAGGTAGCTGGATTGGGTGAGTCGAATTGGTCAGTGGTTCCCTGGTACTACTGACCGCTCCAGTTCACCCGATTCAGCCACCTGCCGTAACACCACATGCGGCTGCGCTGAGCTGCGTGGACGTGAGTCCCGGCCAGTCCCGGTCGGCCCCACCCGGCCCCCTATCACGAGGAACCGGGTCGTCCGGCTCGAGACCTATCGACCGGATCGGCTCCACCGGCAACAATGCTAGGTAGTGGCCCGGCCGGATTGCGCAGAAACAAGCAATGTTAAATAGGGCGATCCCGCCACAGCACAGGTACTCGCTCTCCTCGAGATGGTCACACAGGGAGTGGACATCCCCGTTGATCTCGGATGTACCCCCGCAGCCAGTAACGAGGTGGCGAACTTCTGTGGGACCGGCCCTGACCATGACGTCGTCATCGTTGGCGGAAGGCCGGGACCCTGCGGCAACGGCACCAGGAGCATCCCTCATCAGCCAGTAACGCCTCAGCGTCCGCCCGGCGCGAGGACCACGACGTCGGTGAACCCCTGGACCACTCCCCGGCCAGCAGGAATGCCAGATCTCCCTGGTCTCATGAAGTTCGCATGATCCTGTAGTGGCATCTTCCCGGTGAATCGATGACAGGGACCACTTGAGACAACCGAGCTTGCGTATCAGGCTAGATGCATGCCGAGGAAGTGGGGAGTGAACATCAACCTCCCCGCCTCTTCCCGACTGGCTGCCGGTTGAGTATCTCCTCCCGGCAGCCAGTCGGATCCATCAAGGGACATCTCACCCTGCCCTGAGAGCCGCAAAAAGACGGCGAACGGCCCGTCGTGGATCGTCCCTGATTTCAGAAATTTGCAAACTCCTGGGGGAAGGTTAGCAGCATCCGGTCCTCAGCTGGCCACGCCCGGGTCGATCGGCACCCACCGCACGATCGCCATCGGCATCAAGGAATTGAAATGCGGGTTCTCATTGACGACGAACGCCGCGCTGGGACGCCATGTCACGGATGCTCGCCCATCCCGAGCCAACCTGGGTGACCGAATCTTATCTGGATCACAACGGTGTTCTGCGCTTGACCGATCTGATCCGCCATCGGTGCCGGTTCTCGACGCGACCAGCGCACCAACGGGACCCCCAATGCCGGTAACGCCAGCACCACTGCTACGAGCGCAGCCGAGTGCACGGCGTCCTGGAACCCCTTCGCCTGCAGGCGTATGACGAGGAGTATCATGCAACCGGCCAAGATCAGCAGGCTGACGATCGCCGCCGCTACTGGCTCAGTCTCGACTCAGCACAGCGCGCATCATCATGAAGCAGGACCAACCGGCCGAACCCAGCTCCCCTCAGGCAAGAGGAGCCAGTCGAAGATCGTCGTCACCTCGCACCTGTCGGCGTCAGACGGTGAGCTTCCGAGACGAGCTTTGCGCACCTGTCGGCGTGTTCCTGCCGGCTCGGTGCCATCGCGGTAAACCGCAGCTTGAGCGGTTCGACCGGAGGATCGCTGCGGAACCGTCGGCTGATCGGCCGCCCGTCCCCGGCCGTGCAGAGCCGACCATGACTGAGGCGGCTCCGAGTCGTTTACCGGGTGAGCAGGGGGCAAGCAAACATGATGGATATCGTGATACACGTGACAACGAGTTCAGTCGGCTGACTGTGGAGCAGCACCTCGTCGATGAGTGCGGCCACTCACTGGTGATCAATTATTGGGACCGTGTCGGGCCGTACCCGGGTACCTCGGACTTGGCGGGGTGAGCGGTGGTCGCGATGTGGTGGGGCCCCGCTGAAGATGGCCGGCTGCACGCTGTGGCGTCCTGCGACATCGCGCCCGCGGCGGAACGGGGCTGGACAGAGACCCTGTGCGGGTGGCGCCTGCCGGTCGACGTCGAGCTGCTCAGCAACCCGGACGGAGTGGTGTGTGGCGCGTGCCACCTGGGCGCGACCACCGATCTCGAATCGCTGGACCTCCCGGCGCTCGCACCGTTCGGTCAGCCGGAGAGGAGGCCATGAGGCGGCAACGATGGCGGCACGGACCACGCGGACCGAACTCCCCCCGCTGACTTCATCCCGTGGCGGGCACCGGCACCGTCAGCGCGCGCAGGCGAGACC
>JBOHHD010000789.1:0-22008 GCA_050700515.1 Pseudonocardiaceae bacterium | reverse complement strand
GGTCAAGATCCTCGAGAAGGCAAAGTGATTAGCTGCGCGCCCACGCCAATGAAGGAGTTGACGTGATCCAGCAGGAGTCGCGACTGCGGGTCGCCGACAACACGGGTGCCAAGGAGATCCTGTGCATCCGTGTGCTCGGCGGTAGTGGGCGCCGTTATGCGGGCATCGGGGACATCATCGTGGCAACCGTCAAGGAAGCCATTCCCGGAGCCGGGGTCAAGCGGGGCGACGTGGTCAAGGCCGTCATCGTGCGCACCGTGAAGGAGAAGCGCCGCCCGGACGGCTCATACATCCGGTTCGACGAGAACGCCGCGGTTTTGATCAAGCCCGATGGCGAGCCACGCGGTACCCGGATCTTCGGCCCAGTAGGCCGGGAGCTGCGGGACAAGCGATTCATGAAAATCATCTCGCTCGCCCCGGAGGTGCTGTAGCGATGAAAGTACGCAAGGGCGACACGGTCATCGTCATCGCGGGCAAGGACAAGGGCGCCAAGGGACGGGTCATTCAGGCCTACCCGGACACCGGCCGGGTACTTGTCGAAGGCGTCAACCGGATCAAGAAGCACACCCGGATCAGCCGCACCCAGCGTGGCGCGCAGACCGGCGGCATCGTCACCCAGGAGGCCACCATCGACGTCTCGAATGTCATGGTCGTCGATTCCGACGGCAAGCCGGCCCGGGTGGGCTACCGCACCGACGACGAGGGCAAGCGCGTGCGCATCTCGCGGCGCACTGGCAAGGACATCTGAGCATGACTAGTACTGCAGAGCAGACAAGACCGAGGCTCAAGACCCGGTATCACGAGGAGATCGCCGCCGCCCTGCGTGAGCAGTTCGGCTATCCCAACGTGATGCAGGTACCCCGGGTGGTGAAGGTCGTGGTGAACATGGGCGTCGGCGACGCCGCCCGCGACGCCAAGCTGATGGACGGTGCCGTCCGTGATCTGTCGGCCATCACCGGCCAGAAGCCGCAGGTGCAGCGCGCCCGCAAGTCGATCGCGCAGTTCAAGCTGCGTGAGGGAATGCCCATCGGTGCAAAGGTCACCCTGCGCGGTGATCGCATGTGGGAATTCCTGGATCGGCTGTTGACCATCGCGCTGCCCCGTATCCGGGACTTCCGGGGTCTGTCACCGACCCAGTTCGACGGCAATGGTAACTACACGTTCGGTCTCAACGAGCAGTCGATGTTCCACGAGATCGACCCGGACGCCATCGACCGCCAGCGCGGCATGGACATCACCGTGGTCACCTCCGGGACCACCGACGAGGAGGGCCGGGCGCTGCTACGTCGTCTGGGCTTCCCCTTCAAGGAGAGCTGATGGCGAAGAAGGCACTGGTCATCAAGGCCGCCCGCAAGCCGAAGTTCGCGGTGCGGGGCTACACCCGCTGTCAGCGCTGCGGGCGTCCCCGAGCCGTGTACCGGAAGTACGGGCTGTGCCGGATATGCCTCCGCGAGATGGCACACCGGGGCGAGCTACCCGGCGTGCGCAAGAGCAGCTGGTAGGAGGCCGCTATGACGATGACAGACCCGATCGCAGACATGCTGACCCGTCTGCGCAACGCAAACTCCGCATATCACGACCAGGTCGTGATGCCGCATTCCAAGCTCAAGTCGAACATCGCCGAGATCCTCCAGCGGGAGGGCTACATCTCGGGTTTTCGCACCGAGGAGGCGTCGGTGGGCTCTTCCCTGGTGGTCGAGCTGAAGTACGGCCCGAATCGGGAGCGCAGCATCGCGGGACTGCGCCGGGTGTCCAAGCCCGGCCTGCGGGTGTACGCGAAGTCCACCTCGCTGCCGAAGGTGCTCGGTGGCCTCGGAGTGGCGATCATCTCCACATCCACCGGGCTGCTCACCGACCGGCAGGCTGCCAAGAAGGGCGTGGGCGGGGAAGTCCTCGCCTTCGTCTGGTGAGAGGGGAGTAGACGAGATGTCGCGCATCGGTAAGCAGCCGATCACCGTGCCCGCCGGGGTCGACGTGGCCATTGAAGGACGCACCGTGACGGTGCAGGGCCCCAAGGGCAGCCTGTCGCACACTGTGGCCGAGCCGATCACCGTGGCCCGGGCGGAGGACGGCACTTTACTGGTGACCCGTCCGGACGACGAGCGCCGTAGCAAGGCGCTGCACGGGTTGTCCCGCACGCTGATCAACAATCTGGTCATCGGGGTGAGCCAGGGATACGAGAAAAAGATGGAGATCCACGGTGTGGGGTACCGGGTCGTGCTGAAGGGCTCGGACCTGGAGTTCGCCCTGGGCTACAGCCACCCCGTACCGATCAAGGCGCCCGAGGGCATCACCTTCCATGTGGAGAGCCCGACGCGGTTCTCCGTGGCGGGCATCCGCAAGGAGACCGTCGGCGAAATCGCGGCGACCATCCGCAGGCTCCGTCGTCCCGACCCGTACAAGGGTAAGGGTGTGCGCTACGCGGGCGAGAAGATCCGGCGCAAGGTCGGGAAGACAGGTAAGTGATCATGGCTGAGACAGCTACAGAAGCTCCCCCAGCGACCAAACCGACCCCGGTCGGCCGGGACGTCTCGACGCGGCGCAGGTTGGCACGATCGCGGCGACACTTCCGGCTTCGCAAGCGGATCAGCGGTTCCCCCGAACGTCCGCGCTTGGTGGTCAACCGGTCATCCCGGCATATCGCGGTACAGCTGGTGGACGACCTGGCCGGGCACACCCTGGCCGCGGCCTCCAGTATCGAGGCGGAGGTCCGCGCAGTGGCCGGCGACAAGAAGGCCAAGGCGGCCAAGGTCGGCGAACTGATCGCCGATAGGGCCAAGGCTGCCGGTGTGGGCCGGGTGGTATTCGACCGTGGGGGGCACGACTACCACGGTCGGATCGCGGCGCTCGCTGATGCTGCCCGCAAGGCGGGCCTGGAGTTCTGACGTGATGAATGACAGCAACGGAGGAAACGCCTGATGCCTGGACGCATGCGGCGGGATGGCGGAGGCGGCGAGCGCAGCGATCGTCGGGACCGACGCGATGGCGGCCGAGGCGGAGCGGCCCCGCAGGAGAAGAGCCCGCACCTGGAGCGCGTAGTGGCGATCAATCGGGTCGCCAAGGTCGTCAAGGGTGGTCGGCGCTTCAGCTTCACCGCGCTGGTCGTGGTGGGTGATGGAGACGGGATGGTCGGTGTCGGTTACGGCAAGGCCAAAGAGGTACCTGCGGCGATCCAGAAGGGCGTGGAGGAAGCCAAGAAGAACTTCTTCCGCGTGCCTCGGATCGCGGGCACCATTCCACATCCGATCACCGGCGAAGCTGCGGCGGGGGTGGTGTTGATGCGCCCGGCGAGCCCCGGTACCGGGGTCATCGCGGGCGGTCCGGTGCGCGCGGTATTGGAGTGCGCCGGGGTGCACGACATCCTGTCGAAGTCATTGGGTAGCGACAACGCGATCAATATCGTGCATGCCACGGTTGCCGCGCTGAAGGGACTGCAACGACCCGAAGAGGTAGCCGCCCGTCGCGGCCTGCCGCTGGAGGACGTGGCACCGGCCGGCATGCTCAGAGCGCGCGCCGCGGCGCAGGGAGCGTGACATGAGTCAACTCAAGATCACCCAGCTCCGTAGCACGATCGGCAGCCTGCGCAACCAGCGCGAGACATTGCGGTCTCTGGGGCTGCGCAAGATCCGACAGTCCGTGGTCCGGGAGGACAACTCCCAGGTCCGTGGGATGATCGCCGCCGTCCGCCATCTGGTGGCGGTGGAAGAGGTCAGAGGCGAGGTGAGTGCGAAGTGACCATCAAGATCCACCACCTGCGTCCGGCGCCCGGTGCGAAGACCGCCAAGACCCGGGTCGGTCGCGGTGAGGCGTCGAAGGGCAAGACCGCGGGGCGGGGCACCAAGGGGACCAAGGCCAGGAAGAACGTACCTGCGGCCTTCGAGGGCGGGCAGATGCCGATCCACATGCGGCTGCCCAAGCTCAAGGGGTTCCGCAACCGGTTCCGCACCGAGTACCAGGTAGTCAATGTCGGCGACCTGGCTCGCCTGTTCCCGACGGGGGCCACGATCGGACCGCTGGACTTGGTGGCCGCAGGCGCGGTGCGTAAGGGCCAACCGGTGAAGGTGCTCGGCGACGGAGAGGTCGGTGAGGTGACGCTCCACGTCAGCGCGCAGGCCTTCTCCGGTGCGGCGCGGGAGAAGATCGCGGCGGCCGGCGGTAGCACTACCCAGCTGTAGGCGGCGGTGCTGCCGTTTCGCTGCTGTTACAGTCGTCCCCCGGTGACACTGACCGCCGGTCCACGATCGACGTCGGCCCCATGAAGGCCGTGCTCAGGAGGTAGGAGTGCTCGGCGCCTTCCGCTCGGCTCTCGCCACGCCGGATCTCCGCCGCAAGATCCTGTTCACGCTCGGCATCGTGGTGGTCTACCGGCTCGGTGCGGTACTGCCCTCGCCGGGGGTGTCCTACGTCAATATTCAGCAGTGCATCGAACAGGTGGAAGGCGGACCCAACGCCAACGTCTTTTCGCTGATCAACTTGTTCAGCGGCGGGGCATTGTTGCAGTTGGCGGTATTTGCGCTGGGCATCATGCCCTATATCACCGCGAGTATCATTATTCAGCTGCTCACGGTGGTGATTCCGCGATTCGACCAGCTGAAGAAGGAGGGGCAGTCCGGGCAGACCAAGCTGACCCAGTACACTCGCTACCTGACGATTGGACTGGCTATTCTGCAGTCCACCGGAATTGTGGCACTGGCAGTGCGTGGTCAACTTTTCCAGAACTGTCCATTGCCGCCCATTCCCGACGAGTCGGTGTTCAACCTGGTCATCATCATCACGGTGATGACAGCCGGTACCGGAGTGGTCATGTGGCTCGGCGAGCTCATCACCGAGCGGGGTATCGGCAACGGAATGTCGCTGCTGATCTTCTGCTCGATCGCCGCCCGAATCCCCACCGAGGGCAAGAACATCCTGGATCGTAACGGCGCTCTGGTGTTCTTCTTCGTGTGTCTTTTCGGTTTGGCGATCATCGCGAGCGTGGTGTTCGTCGAGCAGGGTCAGCGCCGTATTCCGGTGCAGTACGCCAAGCGGATGATCGGTCGCCGAATGTACGGCGGGACGTCGACCTATCTGCCGCTGAAGGTGAACCAGGCAGGTGTCATCCCGGTCATCTTCGGCTCATCCTTGCTGTACCTGCCCAATCTGATCGTCAACCTCACCGCGACGCCGGGTCAAACTGAACTGAGCTGGTGGCAGACGTTCATCAACCGCTATCTTGTTGATACGTCGAACCCTGTACACGTTGCGGTGTACTTCCTGATGATTATCTTCTTCACATACTTCTATGTCGCGATCACTTTCAATCCCGAAGAGCGCGCCGAGGAGATGAAGAAGTTCGGTGGATTCATTCCGGGTATTCGGCCGGGTCGCCCGACCGCCGAGTATCTGGGTTTCGTACTCAACCGTATAACGCTGCCCGGCTCGTTGTACCTGGGTACCGTGGCTGTACTGCCCAATCTGTTCCTCGATCTGACCGGGGAAAACCAGAACCAGAACTTCCCGTTCGGTGGCACCGCTGTGTTGATCATGGTGGGTGTCGGGCTCGATACCGTCAAGCAAATCGAGAGTCAGTTGATGCAGCGCAACTACGAAGGGTTCCTCCGCTAGTGCGCATCATCATCGTCGGGCCCCCAGGTGCAGGAAAGGGTACTCAGGCCACCGTACTGAGCGAGGAACTCGGCGTGCCGCACATCTCCACCGGAGATCTTTTCCGCGAACACGTCGGCGAGGAAACCGAGCTGGGGAAGCAGGTCAAGCATTATCTCGACGCTGGCAAGTTGGTGCCCGACCGGGTCACCAACCAGATGGTTCGCGTGCGATTGGCGAAAGCGGACTGCCAATCTGGGTTTCTGCTCGATGGCTTTCCCCGCACGGTCGGCCAGGCAGAGGTGTTGGGCAGCCTGCTGCGCAAGTTGGACTGCGAGCTGGACATAGTGCTGGAACTCGAAGTACCTGAGGACGTGCTGGTCGCGCGGTTGCTGGCCCGAGGCCGCGATGACGACAGTGTCGAGGTGATCCGACGCAGGCAGCAGGTGTATCAGGAGGAGACCGCCCCCCTGCTCGACTTCTACTCCGACCGCCTGGTCACCGTGCCCGCTGTCGGAACGATTTCCGACGTGACGGCAAGGGCGCTGACGGCGTTGCGTACCCGAACGTGAGGCTGCCATGACCGGGACCAGGGTGCGTGGGGTGGTACGGCGTTTGCGGGGCAAACTCATTGAATCCATCGAACTCAAGTCGCCCGGCGAGGTGGAGGCCATGCGGGCCGCCGGTGCAGTGGTGGCTCGTACGTTGCGACTGCTCGAGCGGCACGTTCGTGCCGGCGTGAGTACCGGTGAACTCGACGAACTGGCCGAACAGTCCATCCGGGATGCCGGGGCGGTGCCGTCATTCAAGGGCTATCACGGGTTCCCCGCCTCGATCTGCAGTTCGGTCAACCACCAGGTGGTGCACGGGATCCCGAGTCGTGCGCAGGTACTCGCCGATGGTGATCTGGTCTCCCTCGACTGTGGGGCCATCCTCGACGGCTGGCACGGTGATGCCGCGGTGACGGTGCAGGTGGATTCCACCTCTGATGCCGATACCCGATTGTCCGCGGCTTGCCGGGCCGCGCTGGACGCGGGGATCGCCGCGGCACTACCGGGAGGGAGATTGACCGACATCTCCCACGCTGTCCAGACCGCGGCTCTCGCTGCCGCAGCCGCTGACGGGGTGTCCTATGGAATCGTGGCCGACTACGGCGGTCACGGCATCGGCACTGCGATGCATATGGAACCCTTCTTGCCCAACGTCGGCCGCCCCGGGCGCGGTCCTCGTCTGGTACCCGGGATGGCTCTAGCGATCGAGCCGATGCTCACCGCGGGAAGCAACCGCACCGAGGAACTCGACGACGGCTGGACGGTGGTGACCCTGGACCGTTCTCGTGCGGTGCATTGGGAACACTCCGTCGCCGTGACCGAGGACGGCCCTCTGGTGCTCACCACCGCCTGATCCAGGGGTCTCGCAGCCAGTCGCACTACCGCTAGACCGGACGGTGGCATCCGTTGGGCGCTGTAGGGCAACCCCTGGCCGAACACCCACTACATCAGGTGAATTAACCCTGGACACTGGGGGTGTCGCCGGATCACCGGCATCGGTGGGGGAAAGGTTGCCATCATGGATCTACTGCAAGGCAAGGCAGTGGTGATCACCGGTGCGGGCCGCGGCCTCGGGGAGGCCTACGCGGTTCATGCAGCGCGGGCGGGTGCTCGCGTGGTGGTCAACGATGTCGAGGGGGACTTGGCCGAGGAGGTCGCGCGCCGGATCATCGGCGAGGGCGGAAGGGCGATAGCCAGTTCGCAATCGGTCCGTGACCCGGACCAGGCCAGCGCGGTGATCGAGCGGTGCCTCGCGCAGTTCGGCAGCGTCGACGGTTTGGTGAACAACGCCGGCCTGTACCACGAGGCAATGCCCTGGGCCGAGGACGTCGTCGCTGCCCGGAAACTCATCGAGGTCAACGTCCTGGGTGTGTTGTACTGCGGCATCGCTGCCGCCCGAGTGATGCGCAGGCAGCGTGCCGGGTCGATCGTCAACATCGCCTCGTGCTCATTGTTCGGTCAGCGCAGAGCCGGGACATATGCCGCATCGAAGGGTGCGGTCGCCTCTCTCACCTACTCATGGGCGTTGGACCTGGAGACGGTGGGGGTACGGGTCAACGGCGTCTGCCCGCGGGCCTGGACCAAGAGAGAAGAGGCGTCCCCGTCCGCCCGGCTGCGAAGTGCATTCGAGCGGACGCCTGATCGGGTGGCCCCGCTGGTCACCTACCTGCTCTCAGACGGCTCCGAGGGAATCACCGGACAGCTCATCAGGTTCACTGGGGACCAGCTGAACACGGTGCGCCCACCAACGATCAAAGATCCCGTTCTGCATGGTCAGGGCTGGGACACCGGAGACGTTGCGGCGGCGTTCGACGGAGTACTGGGCGACTGCCTCGAACCGTTCGGTATGGAGAAGCGAATGCCTTCCGGATTCCGGGTTCATGGGTCTGAGGCCACCGTGTAGGCGCTGGTGATCCACGGTCCCCACCAAGGGGCACTGTCGTCACGGAGGGGCGTAGTGGGAGGCTGACCAGCATGAAGATCGAGCACACCTTCACCGTTCCGGCCCCGGTTGACACGGTCTGGCGGGCTTTGCTTGATCCCGAACGGGTCGCTCCCTGTTTTCCCGGCGCCACTGTCACCTCGGTCAACGGTGCCGAGTTCGCCGGAACGGTGAAGGTTCGGTTGGGACCGATCTCCTTGCTGTACAAGGGGTCCGGTCGCTTCGCCGAAACCGATGAGGTGGCGCACCGCACCGTGATCGAGGCGTCCGGCTCGGCATCCGGTGGCCAGGGCACCGCTGGGGCCACCGTCACGGCCAGCCTGGTCGAGAACGGTGAAGGCACGGTCGTCACGGTGGTGACCGAACTGGCCATCAGCGGAAAGCCGGCTCAGTTCGGCCGCGGTCTGATCGAGGACGTAGGCAAAAAGATCATCAATCAGTTCGCCGACTGTCTGGCCGACACCCTCGGTCCACCGAACCAGCCCGCGGACTCGGCCCTTCCGGCGCCGCAAGCCCCTTCGGTCGGGCAGGTGCCCTCGATACCCGCTCAGTCGGTGCCGGCCCGGTCGGTACCGCAGCCGGCTACTGACGAGATCGACCTGCTGGACGCTTCTGGCCCAGGGGTCGCCAAGCGGGTTGTGCCGGCGATCGGTGGGTTGGTCCTGTTGCTGCTCGTCCTGCGCTGGCTACGCCGGCGTTGACGGCTTGACGTGGGGCGCAATACCGTCGTGGTCGCTGGGCTGTTCGGTGCCGGGCTGGCACTGGCCTACTCCGTAGCGACGGTGCAGGAGGGAAACCAGCCGGTCACCGTGGGCGCACCAGCGGTCAGTTCCCCCGCGCCGGTAGCGAGCGCTCCAGCACCGGTGAAGGAATTCACGGTGCTGGCTAGTGGAGACGTGCTGATTCACCCGGCGCTGACGGAGCAGGCCGTCGCGGACTCGAGCACCACAGCGCCCGACTTCGGCCCATTGCTCGCAGGTGTCGCCCCGGTCGTGTCCGCGGCCGACCTCGCGCTGTGTCACTTGGAGGTGCCGCTGGCGCAACCCGCAGGGCCCTACGTCGGCTATCCCAGCTTCAGTGCCCCGCCCCAGGTGGCCGCTGCCCTCGCCGCGACGGGCTACGACAGTTGCAGCACGGCCTCCAACCACACCCTTGATCAGGGTCGTGCCGGCGTGCTCCGGACTCTCGACGCACTGGACTCGGCCGGGCTGGCCCACACCGGATCGGCCCGCTCCGCCCAGGAGGCGGCCCGGCCGCTGATCCTCGACCTCGGCGTTGCTCGGGTGGCCCAGGTCTCGTTCACCTATGGCTTCAACGGTCTGGAGCTTCCGGCGAACGCACCCTGGCTGGCCAACACCCTGAATCCCGATGCTGTCCTGCACGCCGCTCGGACGGCCAAGCAGGCCGGCGCGGATGTGGTGATCGCGAGCCTGCACTGGGGAGCCGAGTATCAGGCCGAGCCGACGGATGCCCAGCGTGAGCTCGCCGCGTGGTTGCTCGCCGACCCCGCCATCGACCTCATCGTCGGACACCATGCCCATGTCGTACAGCCCTTCGAACTGATCGACGGGGAGTGGGTCGCCTACGGCCTGGGCAATCACGTGGCGCGGCACGCTGAGCCGCGCGGCAGCACCGAGGAGGGAGTGCTCGCTCGCTTCACGTTCACCCTGAGGTCCGAGGGGTGGCGGGTGACGAAGGCAGAGTATCTGCCCACCCTGGTCGAACTCGGCCCGCCGATCCGGCTGCTCGATCTCAGCACCGCCCCACCATCGGCCCGCTCGGCACAGGCCTTGGAGCGCATCGACCAGGTGGTGTTCTCCCGTGGTGCCAGCCAGGCCACCCTCACCCGGCCCGCCCCCCGCTGACCCCCGCCCCGGCGTGTCAGGCGCTCATGCACGCTGTGTCAGGCGCTCATGCATGGTGTGTCGTTCATTCCTGCACAGTGTTGTGAAAGGACCTAGCTGCCACTGCCTCCGAGGGGGCAGACCTGATGACGTCGACGGACCTGTTCGGTCTCCATACCAGCTTGCTGCTCATTGGAATAGATTCAGAGCCTGACGACGCAAGACGGCGGGCGAGCTTGGATCTCAGCCGCACGGAAACCGAGGTGCAGCATGAACGCGACGACCGAGTTCTACCAGACGTTGAGCACCATGAGTTTCACCCTGCTGGGCATCTGGTTCGCGGTCCTGCAGCTGGCCAACGGCAGATGGCGCAGTGACCCGCAACGGCACCGCTGGAACCTACACATCGCGCTGCATTTCTTCCTCCCGGGGTCCCTCGGATTAGGTGCGTTGCTCAGCGGAGGCAGCGACGGCGGACTGCTGTGGCGGATCACGTTCATCATCGGTGGGCTGGCGGGCCTGGCCGAGTCGCTATCATTCCTGCAGTTACCTGGGAGGCCTTTTGCGTTGGCGGGGCAATTCCTGCGGGCGACGGACCCGATGCTTTATACGCTGATGGTTCTGGCTGCTCTCATTCCGGGAGGGCTATTCCTCGTGACGCCGCTGCAAATCGAGGGCATCGCAACCGGGCTATTGTTCATGTCCGGTCTCTGTTATGTCTGGCTTGCCTTCGTCGAGTCCGCACCTGCCAGTCCGCACCCCTGATCCGGCTAGGGACGCTGTGGAGCAGTTGATGACGAGAGAGGGGTCAGTCGATAATCCTGCTTCGGAGAACCAGATGCGGCGAGCGCAGTTGAAAACTGCTGACGAGAGACCCGTAGCGGATCTTCGTCCAAGGTGATCCATTACCGACGCACGATATCCTAGCAGCAGGGATAGGCCGGGTAGATCCTGCTTCCCGGTACCAGATGAGGGGGCTTGCGCAACCACATCAGCGCGCAAAGAACCTGCGCGAAGCAGGTCAGTACTCTGGTTCGCTCCAGCGCCGCTGGCGCGGCGCTCGGCAATCTGAATATGAACACGACCAGTTTCCGGATACGTCGAGCATGGCGCGGTAAGCAATCAGGCGGCTATAGCCCCGCCGCTTCCGGGACGGGAGCGGCGGCTATCCCTGATGTAGGTGCCCTAGTAGGGCCTAGTCGATTTTGGGTCGGGCCGGGCCGAGGAGGTCGTCTGCGTCGATGATGCGGTAGGCGTAGCCCTGTTCGGCGAGGAAACGCTGGCGATGGGCGGCGTAGTCGGTGTCCAGGGTGTCGCGGGCGACCACGGAATAGAAGTGCGCTTGACGGCCGTCGCCCTTGGGACGCAGCAACCGGCCCAGGCGCTGGGCCTCTTCCTGGCGGGAACCGAACGTGCCGGAGACCTGCACGGCCACCGACGCCTCCGGCAGGTCGATGGAGAAGTTGGCCACCTTGGACACCACCAGCCTGCGTACCTCGCCCCGGCGGAACGCGTCGTAGAGGGCTTCGCGTTCCTTGTTCCGCGTCGAACCCTGCACAACGGGCGCGTCCAGGGTCTCGCCCAGTTCCTCCAGTTGATCGAGGTAGGCGCCGATGACCAGGGTCGGCTCATCGGGGTGGCGATCCAGGATGGCCCGGACGACGGGTATCTTGGTGCGGGCGGTGGCGCAGACCCGGTAGCGCTCGTCGGGCTCGGCGGTGGCATAGCCGAGCCGCTCGGCTTCGGTGAGGGTGACCCGCACCTCGATGCAGTCCGCAGGAGCGATCCAGCCTTGGGACTCGATATCGCGCCAGGGCGCGTCGTAGCGCTTGGGCCCGATCAGCGAGAACACGTCGCCCTCCCGGCCGTCCTCCCGTACCAGGGTGGCTGTGAGACCGAGTCGACGCCGGGACTGGAGATCGGCGGTCATCCGGAAGACCGGCGCGGGCAGCAGGTGCACCTCGTCGTAGATGATCAGACCCCAGTCCCGGGAGTCGAACAGGTCGAGGTGGCGGTACTCGCCCTTCGATTTGCGCGTCATGACCTGGTAGGTCGCGATCGTCACCGGGCGGATCTCCTTGCGCTCACCGGAGTACTCACCGACCTCATCCTCGGACAGCGAGGTCCGAGTCACCAACTCCCGCTTCCACTGCCTGCCCGCGACCGTGTTGGTGACCAGGATCAGCGTGGTCGCCTTGGCCTGGGCCATGGCGGCGATCCCGACCAGGGTCTTGCCTGCCCCGCAGGGCAGCACGACGACACCGGAGCCACCTGCCCAGAATCCGGTCACCGCGTCGCGTTGGTAACCCCGGAGTGACCAGCCGTCTTCGGCCAGCTCGATCGGATGGGCCTCCCCGTCGACGTAACCCGCCAGATCCTCAGCCGGCCAACCGACCTTGAGCAGGGCCTGCTTGAGCCTGCCCCGTTCGGAGGGGTGTACCAGCGTGGTGTCCTCGTCGACCCGACGCCCCAGCATGGGAGCGATCTTGCGATGCCGGAGTACTTCTTCCAGCACGGCGCGATCCAGGGATACCAGCACCAGGCCGTGCGCGGGATGGTGCAGCAGTTGCAACCGGCCGTAACGACCCATGGTGTCCACGACGTCGACCAGCAACGGCTGGGGCACGGCGTAGCGGGAGAACCGGACCAATGCGTCGACGACCTGCTCGGCGTCGTGCCCCGCGGCTCGCGCGTTCCACAGCGCCAGCGGAGTGACGCGATAGGTGTGCACGTGCTCGGGCGCGCGCTCAAGTTCGGCGAAGGGGGCGATCGCGGCGCGTGCCGCCCCGGCTGCCGGGTGATCGACCTCGAGGAGCAGGGTCTTGTCCGACTGGACAATGAGCGGCCCGGTCTCGGGGGAGGGGCTCAATGTGTTCCTCCGGCGTGCCACCCGTTTGCGGCGGTACGAGCTGACCAGTGAGACCCATAATGTGCAGTGGTGGGTCCGAACGGATGGTGACTGGGGGGCTCTACCATCATCCGATCGCTGGGGGAAAGGCTGACTGTGACTATGCCGCAAAATCCTAGGCCATCCCAGGTAGCGTCCCCCGGCACCCTCCAGTCCCGGTCCGGCGCCCCGGCTCAGGGGCCCGGCGGGCGCTTCCCGTTGATCATCACGCTGATCCTGGCTCTGGTGGTTGCGCTCGGCACCGGTGCCGCGCTGCTGCTCCGCGACGGTGACAACCCGCCCCACGTCCGGAGTGAGAATGCCGGCCAAGACCTCGCCCAACCGGACCGGAAACCGGACCCAGCGCTGGACGCTGGGGAACTTCTCGGCAGCGTGGAGACCGGGGAACTGGCGGTGCCAGGGGAGCCGACGGGAACCACGACGCTGTCCGATCTTGAGATCATCACGGCGAAGGCGTCCTTCGATACTCCCGGCCGGTGGTGTTTGCTGCTCACCGCGGCGGACATCCGGTCGGCGACCGGTTTCGATCAGCGAGGCGCGCCCGACACCGCCTTGCTGTGTACGCACTACCTCGTGGACGACGCCGGCTATGTACTCGTCAGTGACATCCCCGCTGCGCAGGGCGTTCCCTACCTGGTTCGGGGTAACAGCGCGATCGTGTTCCAGAGAGATTCGACGGCCTGTGAGATCAGCGTCGCGCTCGATCACGGTGGTGGTGTGCTCGACATCGACTTTCGCGGTGTCGGCAGCTCTCGGGTGGCGCCGTGCGACGTCGCGGCCCTCCTGGCGGCCCGTGCTTTTGATCGGCTTCCCGATGCCTAACCATTCGCGGTGGGTGATCCGCCCGTAGAGTGAGTTGAGGGCTGGCGTAGTGATCACGCACGGTCGCCTGATCCGGCCATCCGGGTCATCAAGCCTGCGCCAAGCGGGCGATGTCGAGGGTGAATACTAGCGCTAATGCCCGTCGGAGAGGACGGTCTGGGGCTGACCTGAGGGACAACAGTGTTCAGTTCGTCGTATCGTCCGACCCCATAAACCGGGCATATCCGGCTCGGCTCCTGGGGGTTCAGGCGTCCGTGAGGACGCGTTTCGACCGCTGTGACCGGGGCGCGGGCCGGATACGTCTTTACGGCCGTTATCAAGCCCTGCGGAGGAAATCACAGTGTCAGCGAGCATCTCGCGACTTCACGCTGCTGCGAGAGGCCGACCATGACCAGCCGGAATGCCACCATGTCCCGGTGGCACTGGCGCCACTGGCCGGTGCTGATCAAGCTGGTCGCTGCGGCGCTGGTGCCGACCCTGGTGGCCCTGCTGGTCGGTATGTTCCGGATCATTGATCAGACCGGTGCCGCCCCCGGTTTCGTCCGGATCTCCCAGATCGTCGAGGTACAGCAGAAACTGTCCGAGCTTCTCGACGCACTGGGGCGGGAACGGGACCTGGCCACGGTGTTCGTCGCCAACGGTCGCTCCGGGGACGAGGTGGCACTGGAGCTGCAGTTCCGCACGGTGGACAGCCGCAGCGCGGCAGCGCAGACGGCAGCCGAGCAGGTCGAAGGTCTGGAGTCCACCGGATACGCCACCGTGCTGGATCAGCTCCCCGCGCTGCGGCCCGTGCGCCAGGATGTGACGAACGGCACCGGCCCGGTCGAGGTGGTGATGATCGAATACGGTGCCGCCATCGATCCGTTGATCGCGTTGGACGCCGCCCTGACCCGTCAGCTCGCCGATGTCGCCGTGGCTGACGATGCCGCCGCCACGCACGCCCTGCTCGTAGTCGGCGAGCAGGTGCGCCGCCAGCACGCGATCGTGCTGGCCGCCCTGATCGCGGAGCGCATCGGAGCGGCCGAGATCGGTGAGGTGCAGGCGGCGGCAACCCGGCTCGCCACCGAACAGGGCGAGTTCGAGAGAGCACTGGACCCGGAGTATCGGGTCGGCTACGTCGCCCGAGCGCTGGGAGATGCTGAGCTGTCGCGACAGCAGCTGCTGCAGCAGGTGCTCGACCGCGGTCAGGCGGAGGATGCGCTGGAGGTCGCCCCCGCGGACTGGGATGAGCGAACCGCGGCAGCGGTCGAAGGCATCACCGGCGTGCGGAACGAACTGCGGCAGCGGATCGACCAGACCGCCCAAGGGCTGCGCGACGACGCTCACGCGTCCGCAGGGTGGAATGCCGCCATCCTGTTCCTCGTGCTGGCGCTGGGTGTATTGGTCGCCGTCCTGCTGGCCCGCTCGATGCTGCGCCCGCTCAGCGTGCTGAGGCGGGCCGCGCTGGACGTCGCCGGTCAGCAGTTACCTGCGGCCATGGTCCAGGTCCGCGACGGCGGCGTGCCCGATGAGCAGATCGAGCCGGTGGCCATCAGCACCCGGGAGGAGATCGGGCAGGTGGCCAGGGCTTTCGACGAGGTACACCGCCAGGCGGTGCGGATGGCCCGTGAGCAGGCCCAGCTGCGTGCTCACGTCAACGACATCTTCGTCAACCTGGCCCGCCGCAGTCAGGGTCTGGTCGAGCGGCAGATCCAGGTCATCGACCGGCTGGAGGGCGGCGAACTGGATCCGCAGCAGCTGGAGAACTTGTTCCAGCTCGACCATCTCGCCACCCGAATGCGCCGCAACAGTGACAATCTGCTGGTCCTCGCGGGCACCGACGTGGTGAAGCGGGCCAGCCGCCCGGTCCGGTTGGTGGATGTGTTCCGTGCTGCGATGTCCGAGGTGGAGCAGTACCAGCGACTGAAGCTCCAGCAACCGCCCGGCGTGGTGGTACTCGGCAGGGCGGCCGGGGATCTGGTTCACCTGCTGGCAGAGCTGCTGGACAACGCGACCCAGTTCTCCCCGCCGGATACCCAGGTGATCCTGCACGCCGAGTCCCTTGCCGACGGTTCGGTCGAGATCGAGATCACCGACCGTGGCGTCGGGATGACCGGATCCGAGCTCACGGAGGCCAATGCGCGCCTTGCCACCCCGCCGGTGGTGGATGCCTCGGTGTCGCGTCGGATGGGGCTGTTCGTGGTGAGCCGATTGGCCATCCGACACGGTGTCGGAGTGCGGCTGCGCCGTGGCGACAAGGGCACCGGCGTCGTGGCCTGCGTTACCATGCCGCCGCGGTTGGTCCGGTCGACCACCGAGAGCAGCGCCGGTACACCCGGTGTCACTGTGGTGTCTCGCGAATCTCCGCCCGCCATGAGCGTCGGTGGGCATCTGACCAACGGAAACGGCGTTCGCGAGGCGGTTGCCAGAGCGTCGGGCAAGACCTTGGCGCAGGCCAGCTCAGCGCCGCGCCCGGCACAGCAGGCTTCAACGCCGATCTTCGACGACGTCGCCTCCGCATGGTTCCAGGAACACCACGGGATACCGGGGGAGGAGGTGGCGGCAGCGGCGCGGACCGAGCGGACAGCCGCGGCGCCCACCGGTCAGCCGGTTTACGCCGCAGCGACGACCAATGCGGCGGCACCCTCGGCAGCGACGGCCACCGCGGTGACGGCCCCGACTCGAGGGGGCGCGCATCGCGCCGACTGGGGAAGTGCCGACGACGGCTGGCGGGCGGCACAGGCACTGGCGCGTCCAGAAGATGCCACGGTGACCACCGAGGTCACGGTGGGCGGGCTACCGCGCCGGACGCCGCTGGCGCTGCTCGTACCCGGTGCTGCCGGTGAGGCGGCGCCCGCCGAGACCAAGGGGTCGCCGATTCGCAGCCCCGAGCTGATCCGCAGCAGGCTCACCAGCTACCAGCAGGGTGTCCGCGAAGGACGTCATACCCGCCGCAATCTGGCCCCGGATGCGAATGGGTCTGTCCAGCAGCAGCAAGCACAATGAGGAGACGATGTGAGCGTTCCGCGCACGCAACCGGGCCATTTCGGATGGTTGGTGGACGACTTCGTGAACCGGGTGCCCGGCGTGGCCCATGCCGTGGTGGTGTCGGCCGATGGGCTGCTGCTCACCGCCTCGAACCACCTGCCCCGGGATCGAGCCGATCAGCTCGCGGCAGTGGCGTCCGGATTGATCAGCCTGACTCAGGGGGCGGCCCGCTGTTTCGAAGCGGGCCAGGTGGTGCAGACGGTGGTGGAGTTGGAACGCGGCATCGTACTGCTGATGTCGATCGGTGACGGTTCGTGCCTGGCGGCTCTGGCCGCCCCCAACTGTGACATCGGGCTCGTCGGGTACGAGATGACATTGCTCGTCGACCGGGTCGGCGCGCAGCTCACCCCACAGCGTCGGGGTGGTGCACCGGATCTGCAGGATTCATTGGGTCGATGAGCTGGAGGGAGATGAGGCACAGTGAACGAGTTCCAGGGATCGAAACACCACGAGCAGTCGTTCGCCGACGTGCTGAACAGCCTCACCGGCAGTCCATGGCAGTCCGAACCGGCATCGGACCACAGCGAAGTGCCCGAGCAATCATCAGCTGAGCAGCTGGCGATCCCCTGGTTGGCCAGTTCACGTTCCGCCCCGGATTTCGACTCCACCCAGGCCCAATGGCCCGCCAAATCCCAGGACTGGGGCGAGCCGCGGAATTTCGCCTCCGCGGTGCGCCCCTACACCTGGACCCGCGGCCGCACCAGGCCGGTTTACGACCTGGCGGTGGAGACGTTGGTGTCCACCAGCTCGCGCGGCCCAGCCCTGACCAGCGTCGAGCACCGGTCGGTGGCCGAGCTGTGCAGCGCTCCGCGCTCGGTGGCCGAGGTCGCCGCCCTGCTGAAGCTTCCGCTGGGCGTGGCCCGAGTCCTGCTGGGAGATATGGCGGACCTCGGCCTTGTCGTGGTGCACCGCACGGGGACCGACTCCGGCGACGCGCCGGATTTCACTTTTATGGAAAGGGTGCTGAGTGGACTCCGCCGCCTTTAAAGGGGCCGCCCCCCAAGGGGCCGCCTCTCCATGGGCCGACTCTGATCGGGCCGACTCTGATCGGGCCGACTCTGATTGGGTCGATACCATCTCCGCGAAGATTGTCGTGGCTGGAGGTTTCGGCGTCGGTAAGACGACCTTCGTCGGATCGGTTTCGGAGATCGTCCCGCTGACCACGGAGGCTGTGCTCACCGAGGCCAGCACCGACGTGGACGACCTCGCCGTCATCCCGACCAAGTCGACCACCACGGTGGCAATGGATTTCGGCCGCGTCTCGTTGGACTCCGAGTTGATCCTCTATCTGTTCGGCACCCCGGGCCAGCACCGGTTCTGGTTCATGTGGGACGACCTGGTGCGCGGTGCGATCGGCGCGGTGGTGCTGGTGGATACCCGGAGGCTGGCCGACTGTTTTGCCGCAGTGGACTTCTTCGAGGACCGGGGGCTGCCTTATCTGATCGCGCTGAATTGTTTCGACGGCATGCTGAACCACGGCGTCGAGGACGTCCGCGATGCGTTGGCCATCGACCCTGATGTGCCGATCGTCCCGTGCGACGCGCGTGAGCGGGAGTCCACCAAGCACGCCCTCATCGCCCTCGTCGAGCATGCCATGCGCCGGTCCGTTGCGGCTCGTGTCTAATCTGGCAGTCACGATGTCCCAGGAAGTCAGCTCCCGAACCACCTCCGGACGATCCGACGGCTCCAGCACCGGCACGGCCCGTAACGGGATGACCGCGCTGAGGTTCGGCGGGGTGCCCGGCGTCGCCGTCCTCGGTGGCGGTCTCAGCCAGCTGCGCCGTCGCGGCGAATGGTGGCGGCTGCGGGATTGGCGGCTGGGCACCAAGCTCACCGCGGTGTTGCTGGTGCCACTGTTGCTCGCCGGGGTGCTCGGCGCACTGCGGGTGGCCGATTCACTTCGCGAGGCCGACCATCGTGAAGCGGTGGCCCGGCAGGTGGCGCTGGCCCAACTCGTCGGGGTCACCGTGCATGATCTGCAGCGGGAACGGCAGCTGGTGCCCGCCGAGGTGATCACGCCTGACACGGTGGACCGTACTGCGCTGCCCGCCCAGGCTCAGCGGGTGGACGTCGCGATCACCGCATTGCAGTCCTCCGCTGCTGAAGTCGCCGATCTCGGGCCGGCGGCTGCTGCCGCCCACCGGGCCGCGCTCGCTCGGCTCGCCGAGATCCCCGTCCTGCGCCAGGAGGTATTCAGTTCCCCCGCTGACGTGGTCGGCATCGTCGCCCGCTACACCGACACGATCGCGGTCCTGTTGGAGTTGCACCGCGCGATGCTGGGCGGCACCAGCGATCCGCTGCGGGAGCCGACCGAGGGCATGGTTGCGCTGGCCAGCGCCAAGGAACAGCTCTCTGTCCAACACGCGGTGCTGCTGGCGGCCATGCTCTCCGGCGACCACTCGCCCGAGCAGCAGGCCGTCCTGCGCACCGCCGACGTCCGGTTCGACGTCGCCATCGAGGTGTTCGGCCAGTTCGTCACCCCCGAACAACGCCAGCGCTACGGTGCCACGGTGACCGGCGATGTGGTGAGTGCCCGGCAACGGCTGTTGGACGACGAACTGAGCGGCACACCGCAGAACGTTCCCGCTGACTGGGACGCTGCTGCCACCGAGACCACCGAGCGGGTCCGTGAGGTCGAGACCGCCCTGTTGGACTGGCTGTTGGCCGACACCGCGGCTCTGGGTGAGCGGGCGCGGTACGCGGCCATCCGAGATGCGGCCGTGGTCACCGCGGTTCTGCTGCTCGCCGTGGCGCTGCTCGTGGTGGTGGTGCGCTCGCTGCTGCGACCGCTGCGGGCGCTGCGCACCCACGCGTTCAGCGTCGCGGATCGGAGGTTGCCCGACGCCGTCGAGCAGTTGCGCTGTGCTGAGGACAAGATCGGCGAGACAACTGTCGAACCCGTTCCGGTGTACTCCCGGGAGGAGGTCGGCCAGGTCGCCAGGGCTTTCGACGCGGTGCACGTACAGGCTGTCCGGCTGGCCGCGGAGCAGGCCATGCTGCGCAGCACCATCAACGACATCTTCCTCAACCTCGCCGGCCGCAGCCAGGAACTGGTGGAACAGCAACTGAAGCTGATCGACAAACTGGAGAGCGGAGAGCAGGACCCGGAGCAGCTGAGCAACCTGTTCCAGCTCGACCACCTCGCCACGAGAATGCGGCGCAACGGCGAGAACCTGCTGGTCCTCGCAGGAGGGGACCTGCACCGTGATGCCGCGAGCGAGACGTCGGTACTCGACATGCTGCGTGCCGCGGTTTCGGAGGTCGCGGAATACAGCCGGGTGACGCTGCGGCGCCCGCCCGCCGCGACCGTGTCCGGTCCGGTGGCCGGAGACCTGGCACATCTGATCGCCGAACTGCTGGACAATGCCACCGGCGCAAGCCCACCGGACACGTCGGTGTCGGTGCGCAGCACGATAGCCGAGGACGGCGGCTTGCTGGTGGAGATCACCGACTGCGGGACCGGCTTGCCGCCGGGTGAACTGCATGCGATCAACGAGCGGCTCGCCGCACCACCGGCCTTCAATGTGCCGGTATCCCGCCAGATGGGTCTGTTCGTCGTGGGCAGGCTGGCGGCGCGGCACCACATCCGCGTGCGGCTGCGCCAGCAACGGGGCGATTTCGGGATCACTGCGGCGGTGCTGCTGCCCCCGTCTCTGGTGTCTGTCGATTCCGGAGCCTCCCTCGACCAGGCCGATGATCCAGCCGACCATGCTGCGTCCGGTACCACGTGGAGTGAGAAGACCACGGAGGTGCCGCTGCAGGTGTGCATGGTCGACGGCGCCGAGGAGGAGGACCCGCTCAGCCCCTCCTCGATCGGTAATTTGATGACGGTGCGTTTTCGTCGTCCGCGCACGGCCGAAGACGAGTGGTTCGAGCTCTTCGGCCACCCCGAACCGGAGCAGGACCACAATCCGGAGGAGGCGGACGAACTCCTGCACGAGCAGGACCCGGTGCCGCCCCACGACTCCGCAGCAGCGCCCGAGGTCTCCCCGGAAACGCACGAGGAGATCTTCGAAGAGGTCTCGGCCTGGTTTCAGAAGCAGTGTTCGGCGCCTGCGGGCCAGGCGGCGCCTGATGATCAGGAGGACGAGACGCCGCCGCGGACCGGACTTCCCCCTCCAGCGGTGCCCACCACAGTGGCCTGGCGGTCGAGCGGGGATGAGGGCTGGCAGGCCGCCGAAGTGCTGCGTAGCCGGGTCGACTTCGAGTTCACCACAGCCGGGCTGCCGCAACGGCTACCCCGGGCGCAGCTCCTGCCCGGGTCGGCGATCCCCAGCGAGCCTGAGCCGCCCTCGGGTTCGAATGGTTTGTCGGCCCGCACCGCCGAGGAGGTGCGCCGTCGGTTGAGCAGGTACCAGCGGGGGTTGCGGCACGGCAGGCACGCCCGCCTCGGCACGGATGATCTGCCCACCCGTACCCATGCTCGGCAGATCCACCCCGAGGAGGATTCGCCATGAAAGCAGCACCGCCGAATTCTCCGATTGCCCGGTTCGGCTGGTTGGTGGACGGCTTTGTGAACCGGGTACCTGGCGTGGCGCATGCTGTGGTGGTCTCGGCCGACGGGGTGTTGCTCACCCAGTCCTGCGGGCTGCCCCGAGCTCGGGCTGATCAACTGGCCGCGGTGACCTCCGGTCTGGTGAGCCTTGCCGTGGGTGCGGCCCGCTGCTTCGAGGCAGGCTCCCTGGTGCAGACCGTGGTGGAGATGGAGCGCGGCATGATGCTGATCATGTCGATCACCGATGGTTCCAGCCTCGCCGTGCTGGCCTCGCTGAGCTGCGACATCGGATTGGTGGGCTACGAGATGACATTGCTGGCCGATCGCGCCGGCCAGTTGCTGAGCCCCGAGTTGCGGGCCCAGTTGCCGACCACCCTGCCCCGCTGACCGGCGGGTGCGCTCGGTTCAGCTCGTGCAGTCCGCTCGGTGCCCCATGGCGGCCGCGTCGCCCGCTCGCACCCCCCGCACCAGCGTCGCCAGTTGCTCCGCGGACAGTGGCCGGGGCAGCGTGGAGTGCCGGGTCGGCCGGGTCCGGACCGGGGCGCGGCGGGCTCCGGCCCGCAGGTCGACTATCTGACCGTCGGCGTCTTCGGCGGCCGGGCTGAAACCGGCCGATCGCAGCTCGGCCAGCAGCTCGGTCAACGGCATCGGGCTGATCAGCACGGTAGGGGCGAGCCCGCGCAGCGCGCAGCGGGTGGCGACCGGATGCGCCAGCAGTTCGATGAGCAGGGCCTCGTCGTCGCAGCGCAGGAACGCGGCGGCCGTGCCGCCGCGCAGCTGGCCGTGCCGGCGCGCCACGTCGTCGACGAGGTAGCTCAGCGACTGCGGTACCGGAG
>JBOHHD010000788.1:0-2811 GCA_050700515.1 Pseudonocardiaceae bacterium | reverse complement strand
AGGCGGCATTGTGGAACACCCCCAGCAGGGGGGACAAACTGCTGGGTCAGCTGGACCGGCTGATCTCCTTCGCCGAACTGCCCAGCCTGGAATTCGGCGTGATGCCCCGTGAGGTGCTGATGCCGATCGCGCCACTGGCGTGCTTCGCGGTCTACGACGATGAATTCGTGCTGATCGAAACACTGACCGGAGAGCAACGACTCGATGACCCCGACGAGGTCGCCGTGTACCTCAAGGCGTTCGACCAGCTCCGTGACACCACCACCGGCCTTGAGCTCGTAGCCCTGATCCGGCGAATCATGGCCGACCTCGGCCGCTGAGACCTGTGCCCACTGACCTAATTCCGGAGGTGTGAGGTGACGCTGGACGAGCGTGAGCTCGGCGTCTATCTACGTTAGGACACCCGCAGGCTGTTCCGGGTGGGAGCGTTCTCGATGATGCACCACACTCGGTTCGGGTCGCTTTGCAGCACCCGGTCTGGAGAGGACAGATGCAGCAACGCATCAGCCGTATCGAGCAGTCCTCCGAACTGATCCGCGGTTTTCAGCCGGCCATGGTGATCGGTCTGGTCCAGACCCTGGACTACACCCAGGCGATGATGTCCGCGACGATCAGCGGGCAGCGACTGGACCAGCTGATCCAGTCCCGCCGGGACCGCCAAGCTCTCCTGGACACCGAGCGGCGCTTCACCCTGCTGCACGCCGAGGGTGCGCTGCGCTGGCACATCGGCAGTCCGACCGTCATGGCCGCCCAGCTCGATCACCTCGCTGAGCTCACCGGCCACCCCAATCTCCGGCTGGGGGTCATCCCCTGGGACCGGCCGCTGACCATGCATGCCCGGCACGCCTTTCATCTCTATGACACCCACACCGTGATCGTGGGTACCGAATCGGGGACGGCGTTCATCACCGACTCGGTGGAGGTGGCTGCCTACGACCGCCGATTCACCGAGTTCGAGCACGTCGCGGTGTTCGACGACCAGGCAGCACCGGTATTCCAACGGGTCGCCGACGAATATCGTGCGTTGGCTGATCGGGCGCGTCACCACTGAGGTGACGGGCTGACTATCGGAGATGGGTGCACCGGTGAGTGTTCTGGGTCGGGTGGGGCAGGTCGCGGGTGCGGGGTTGCCGGTGCTGGGGGTGGCCAGCGCCGGTTATCAGGTCGTGGGCGAAGCCAGGGACCGCCGCCGCTATCCCCCGCCTGGTGAGCTGATCGACGTCGGGGGACGGCGGCTGCATCTGTGGCGGGCCGGGACCGGCAGCCCCGCCGTGGTCGTGGTGGCTGCGCTGAGCACCCCGTGCCTGGAGTGGCACCCGGTGCAGCAACAGCTGGCCCAGGACACCAGCGTCTACCTCTACGACCGGGCCGGGCTGGGCTGGAGCGAGGCGGGCACCTGGCCACGCACCGCCGAGACAATGGCCGACGAGCTGCGCCAGCTGCTGCTCACCGCCGCCGTCCCGGCCCCCTATGTGCTGGTCGGGCATTCCTTCGGCGGGATCATCGCGCGCCAGTTCGCGGTCCGCAGCCCGGAGCTGCTGGCCGGGCTGGTGTTGGTCGACTCCAGCCACGAGCGCCAGATCCGGCACCTGGCTCCCTACACCGGCCGCGACCAGTTCCGGTTGTGGCGCAGCGCGGCCCGCCACCAGCTCACCCCGCTGGGGATCGTCCGCGCCACCACCGACCTGGGGCTGGCCACCGAGTCCCGGCGTGCTGCCGAGCGGGTGGGCCCGCCGGGCCTGGCCGACGTCGCACTGGCCTTGCTGCGTACCTCCCGCTATCGCCGCGCGGTGGTCCAGGAACTGATCGGCTTCGTCAACGGCACTGCCGCCGGTGCCCCGCCCCAACTCGGCCAACTCCCGCTGACCGTGCTCACCGCCGGCCCGGTCGGACGTGCAGGCTGGTACCCGGCCTGGCGGGAGCTGCAGTGTGAGCTGGCCGCGCTGTCCTCCCGCAGCACCCACCTGTTCGCCGAGCACGCCGGACACCACCTGCACCGGGAAGACCCGGACTTCGTGATCGGCGCCATCCGCGACACCCTCCAGCGCGTCGCACCCGGCAAGGCGCAGCACGGTCAGGTCGGCGAATGAGGGCACCTCAGCGATTCCGGTCCGGATCAGACCAGCGAGCGGATCCGCAGATTAGGCAGGCTCGCCGCCACGATGTCGAAGTCATGGTCCCGGTGCACCACAGTCACGCCGGTGCGCAAAAGGACCGAGGCGATCAGGCAGTCGAGCGGCTTGCGGGACCGTCTGACCACCGCGTCGCAAGGTCCGGTAGATGGTAGATCGCCGCCGCGCCGTGAGATGGGCTCTCAAGCCGGTTCGGTGCATGTACTCGAGCCACGCTGAGCTGTCGATCCTGGTACGAAACGTAGCCACCGAACCCTTGAGTGGTGTGCCGGGTCGTTTTCCTGATAGGAGCGGCTCTGGGCGATCTGCCGCGCCTCGGCCTCGTCGATCGACCACTGATGGACGTTGAAGTACACCAGGGGACGGCCGTCGAACTGCGCGGCAAACCGCTTGCGTTGCTGCGGCACGGGCTTGAACCGGTGCCGGTAGGACCAGCTGATCAGCGTGATGGCGACGGGAAGCAGCACGGCCATCATGACCAGTGCGGTCAGCGGCGCGTTAGCCGACTGTGGGTCCGCGGCCCACAAAACCGCACCCGCCCAGGAACTAGTTGGCATCGTCGAACCTCATGCTGCCTGCGATCGAAACCGCCTGCCGGGCCACGGCGGGCCAGCCCTGCGCACTGACGGTGCTGATGTCCAGCGCGACCAGGTGCTCGGCGGTGGATACCGGCATGAGG
>JBOHHD010000787.1:0-10137 GCA_050700515.1 Pseudonocardiaceae bacterium | reverse complement strand
ACGTAGCGCTCGCCCCACATCATCTTCAGCAGCGAAGCCACTGCCATCTTGTTCCCGGCGTGCTCGGCGCCGTCCTCGGCGAGCGCGGAACACCGCCGACGGCGAACGTAGCTCGCGTCGCCCGATCTCGGCCATGAGCGTCGGCTTGTCCATCGGAATGCAGGAGACGTAGTAGCTCTCGGCCGGGTCGGTCTCCAGATCAGCACCCAACGCCGCCGTGACGATGTCGGCGACCAGGCCCTTGCACGACCCGCAGCCCTTGCCCGCCCGGGTCGCGGCCATCACCCCGCCGACGGTGCGCTGCCCGTCGCGCACGCAGGCCACCAGCTGCCCCTTGCTCACCCCGTTGCAGTTGCAGACCTGCGCCTCGTCGGCCAACTCCGCCGCGCCGACCTCCGCCGTCGGCGTACCGATGTCGAACAGCAGCCTGATCCGCTCTTCGGGCAGCGGCACCCGCCGGTCGAAAGCCTGGATCAGCGAGGCGACCTTGTTGACGTCACCGAGCAGGGTGGCGCCGATCAGCACGTCGTCGCGGATGATCACTGTCTGGTAGACCCCGCGGCGGGGCTCGCTGAACTGGACGAACTCGTCGTCGGGGCGCTCGGGCTCCTTGAGTCCCATGGCCGCCACGTCCACCCCCGCGACCTTGAGCTTGGTCGCCAGCCGCGAACCGTGGTAGGCGGCTCCCGGGTCGGCGCCGGTGATGTGGTCGGCCAGCACCACCGCCTGCTCCCACAGCGGGCCGACCAGCCCGTACACCTCGCCGCGATGCTGCACGCACTCGCCGACGGCGTAGATGTCGTCATCGTCCACCGACCGCAGCTGGTCGTCGACCACGATGCCGCGCTGGGTCTCCAGGCCGGAGACCATGGCCAGCCCGATGTTGGGGCGGATGCCCGCGGTGACCACCACCATGTCGACGTCCAGCGTGCTCCCGTCGGCGAAGACCACCCCGGTGACCGCGCCGTCGACGGCACGCCGGATCGCCGTGGTGCGGGTGCCGGTGTGCACGGTGATGCCGAGCCGTTCCAGGGAGCACCGCAGCACCCGGCCCGCCTGGGCGTCCAGCTGCTGGTTCATCAGTCCCTCGGCGGCGTGCACCACGTGCACGTCCAACCCGTGGGCCTGCAGGCCGCGGGCCGCCTCCAGGCCGAGCAGCCCACCGCCGATCACCGCGGCGCGTTGCTTGCCGCGGGCATAGCGGATCATCGCCATGGTGTCGTGCAGCGTGCGGAAACCGAACGCTCCTGATGTCAGCGTCTTGTCATCCAGCCACAACCCCTCGGTCGGCGGGAAGTAGGAACGGCTGCCGGTGGCCAGCACGAGCTTGTCGTACCGGACGATCGACCCGTCGTCGGCGTAAACGCGGTGGGCGAACCGATCGATCCGCACCACCCGTACCCCGGCGTGCAACGTGATCCCGTTGTCGGCGTACCACTCCCAGGGGTTGAGGAAGAAATCCTCGTCGAGCAGGTGCTCGTCGGGGCCGGCGCCGCGGGCCAGCAACTCCGAGAGCAGGATGCGATTGTAGTTGCCGTGCGGCTCGTCACCGAACATCGTGATGGTGAATTGCTCGCCACCTTTGCGGGCCAGGATCTCCTCAACGGCCCGGGCCCCCGCCATGCCGTTTCCGACCACGACCAGTTCTTGCATGAGCGTTCACACCTCCAGCAGGCCGAGATCGACGAACACGATTCCCGCACACCCTTCGGGCGCGGCGACGTGGAGCTCGACCTGGGTGCCACTGATCAGGTCCTCCACCACCCGCAGCGACACATGGGTACCGTCGCGAGCTCCGATCGGGAAGTAGCGCATCGGCCGGCCGTCCCGCATGAGCAGCACTGTGATCATCTCGTCAGTGCTGTTTCCGCCGCGGAAGTAGAGCGCCTGGCCGGTCACCCCGGGTGCAACGGTGTAGGCCAGCGCGGGATCAATCGGAACGGGCTTGCACAGGCCCCGTCCCTCGAAGGGATAGCTGCCCTGCAGGAACCGTGGTGTGGTGTGCATGGGATCTCCTTATGTGTAACCCGTGAGTGGCGATGTGGGCTATAGCAGCGATTGCCACTCACGGGTCCGTGGCACCGGCGGCGCTGACCGCCACGGCGCAGGCTTTGAACTCCGGCATGCGGGAAGTGGGGTCCAGCGCCGGATTGGTCAATGCGTTGGCTGATTGGGATCCGCCCCAGTGAAAGGGCACGAAGACGGTGTCGGTGCGGATGTCGTCGTTGATCCTGGCCCGCAGCACCACGCTGCCCCTGCGGTTGCGCAGCCGTAGCGGCTCTCCGGAACTGACCCCCAGCCGCCGGGCCAGTTCGGGGTGCAGCTCGGCGTACGCCTCCGGTTCGGCGGTGGCCAGGGCACGCACCCGGCGGGTCTGTGCGCCGGACTGGTAGTGCGACCGGCTACGCCCAGTGCTGAGGTAATAGGGGAACTCCGCGTCCGGCAGCTCCGCCGGATCGCGGTGCTCCACCGGGTGGAACCGGGCGCGGCCGTCGGGGGTGGCGAAACGGTCGGCGAACAGGCGCGGCGTGCCGGGATGTTGCTCGTCCGGGCACGGCCAGAAGACGCCCTGCTCCTCGGCGATGCGGTCGTAGGTGATGCCCGCGTAGCCGGCCAGGCCGCCCGCGCTGGCTGCCCGCAGCTCGTCGAACACCTCGCGGGCCGGTCCGCGAAGGTAACCGGAGCGCCGAGCCGCTCGGCCAGAAGCCGCAGGATCTGCAGATCGGAGCGGACTCCCAGCGGTGGATCCAGCGCTTGGCGGCGCAGCAGCACCCGGCCTTCCAGGTTCGTCAGCGTGCCCTCCTCCTCCGCCCACTGCGTGCAGGGCAGCACCACGTCGGCCAGCGCCGCGGTCTCGGACAGCACGAAGTCGCTGACCACCAGGAAGTCCAGCCCGGCCAGCCGCCGCGCGACGTGGGTGGCGTGCGGCGCGGACACGGCGATGTTGGAGGCGAACACCAGCAGGGCACGCACCCCGCCCTCGGTGCCCAGCCGGTCGAGCATCTCGTAGGCCGAGTTCCCCGGCCCGGGCAGGCTGTCGGGATCGACGCCCCACACCGCGGCGACGTGCGCGCGGGCTTGGGGATCGTCCAGTCGCCGGTAGCCGGGCAGCTGGTCGGCCTTCTGGCTGTGCTCCCGGCCGCCCTGCCCGTTGCCCTGGCCGGTGAGGGTGGCGAACCCGCAGCCGGGCCGTCCGGGCAGACCCAGGGCCAACGTTAGGTTGATGAAAGCCAGCGTGGTGTCGGTGCCGTTGCTGTGCTGCTCGGCCCCCCGCGCGGTGAGCACCATGGCCGTCGACGCCTCGCCGAGCAGCCGTGCGGCCTCGTCCAACTGGGCCGCGGGCACTCCGGTGATCCGCTCTACCCGGTCCGGCCAGTACGAGCGCACCACCCGGCGGACCTGCGCGAAGCCACAGGTGCGCGCGGCGAGGTAGGAGGTGTCGAGGTGCCCGTGCCGGATCACCAGGTGCAGCAGCCCGTTGGCCAGCGCCAGATCGGTGCCGGGTACCGGCTGCAGGTGCAGTTTCGCGCCACGGGCGGTGGAGGAACGCCGAGGGTCGATGGTGATGTGCGTCGCCCCGCGGCTGCGTCCCTCGTCGAACCACTGCATCGCCGGTGGCATCGTGTCGGCCGGGTTGGCGCCGACCAGCAGGACGACGTCGGCCGCGGCGATGTCGGCCAGCGGGAACGGCAGGCCCCGGTCGATGCCGAACGCCCGGGTGGTCGCCGCAGCAGCCGAGGACATGCAGAACCGGCCGTTGTAGTCGATCTGCGAGGTGCGCAGCGCGACCCGGGCGAACTTGCCGAGCTGGTATGCCTTCTCGTTGGTCAGCCCACCGCCACCGAAGCAACCCACAGCATCCGGACCGTAGTGCTGCTGGGAGCGGGTTATGGCCTGGGCTACCCGGTCCAGCGCGTCGTCCCAGGTGGTGGGCTGCAGCGGGGCGTCGCACCGAGCGCGAACCAGCGGCTGAGTCAACCGCTGGGGATAGTCGAGCAGCTCGGCAGCGGTCCAGCCCTTGCTGCACAGCCCACCTCGGTTGGTCGGGAAATCGTCCTGCGGCGCCAGGTCGACCCGGTCCGGGGCAACCCGCAAGACGATGCCGCACTGCAGCGAGCAGTACGGGCAGTGCGTCGGTGTCGGCCGGCCATCCACCCCCCACCGTCCGCCAACCTCGTTTCGGCGCCGTTGTCTGCCGGTTACGGCTTCCTTTGACCGCTCCCTCGGCCACCTCGACTCCGTGGCGGGCAGGGGCACGGCAACAGGTGGATCAGTGACTTCATGTTGGGACTTCATGTTGGGATGGGTAGGCGGTGCTCCCTGCGGGTATGCCGAGTCCATGACTGACATCAAGCCATTGGCGCTGATCACTGGCGCCTCCAGCGGAATTGGCTTCGAGCTGGCCCGGCAGTTCGCCGAGAACGGCTTCGACCTCCTGGTCACCGCCGAGGACGTCGGCTTGGGCTCCGCCGCCGAGCAGCTGCGCACGGCCGGCGCCCAGGTTCAGTCCGTCCAGGCCGATCTCAGTACCTACGACGGGGTCGAGCAGCTCTACGCCGCGATCCTGGCGAACGGGCAGCCGGTGAGCGTCGCCGCGCTCAACGCCGGCGTCGGCCAGGGTGGTGCGTTCATCGACACCGACCTCGCCGACGAACTCCAGATCATCGACCTCAACATCAGCTCGACCGTGCACCTGGCCAAGCGCCTGCTCAAGGAGATGGTCGCCCGCCAGGACGGCAGGGTGCTGATCACCTCCTCGATCGCCTCGACCATGCCCGGATCCTTCCAAGCGGTCTACAACGCTTCGAAGTCCTTCCTGCAGTCCTTCGCCGAGGCACTGCAGAACGAGCTCAAGGACACCTCGGTCACCATCACCTCGCTGATGCCCGGCCCGACCGACACGAATTTCTTCCACCGCGCCGACATGGACGACACGTTGGTCGGTCAAGGACCGAAGGACGATCCGGCTCAGGTGGCCAAGCAGGGCTTCGACGCTCTGATGAACGGTAAGGACAAGATCGTCGCGGGTTCGCTCAAGACGAAAGCACAGGGTGTCGCCAACAAGGTGCTCCCCGACAAGCTCAAAGCCGCCACCCACCGCCACATGGCCGAGCCCGGATCAGGAGAGTAGGACCGGTCAGCGAAGGCGGTAGGCATGGACATTTCCCGTCACACTCCACCGGACTTCCCCTGCACCGCGATCGTGACCGGGTCCAGTTCGGGGATCGGCAAAGCCACCGCGGTCGCCCTGGCCCAGCTGGGGTGTGACGTCGGCATCACCTGGCACACCGACGAATCCGGCGCCCAGGCGACCGCCGAACAGGTCCGCGCTGCCGGCCGGCGGGCAATGGTGCGTCACCTCGACCTCACGGTCCTGCCGGACGCGGCAAACGTGATCGACGAGCTTGCCGAGCTTCTCGGTGGCCTCGACGTGCTGGTGAACAACGCCGGCATGGGCGCCCCCATGCCACTGCTCGACCTCGACTACCGCACCTGGCGGGAGGTACTCGGCACCGATCTGGACGGCGCCTTCCTCTGCCTACAGCGGGCCGCCCGGCGAATGGTCGCCGCAGGCCGCGGCGGGCGGATCGTGAACATCACCAGCGTCCACGAACATCAGCCCCGCGTGGGTGCGGCCGCCTACTGCGCCGCCAAGGGCGGGCTGGGGCTGCTGACCAGGACCGCCGCCCTGGAACTGGCCGAGCACCAGATCACCGTCAATGCCGTCGCCCCGGGCGAGGTCGCCACGCCGATGACCGGCCAGGAGGACATCGACGTCCACGAACGGCACCGTCCCGGCGTGCCCCTCGGGCGCCCCGCCGACGCCCGGGAAATCGCCGCCGTGGTCACCTTCCTCTGCTCTTCGGCAGCGTCGTACGTGACGGGCGCGTCCTGGACGGTCGACGGCGGGATGCTCCAGATGGGTCCCATGGCCGGCTCCCACTTCCCCACCGAGAACTGGCGCCGACCCTAGCCATCTACAGCCCTAGAAATGAGCTTGACCCCCTAGTACGGACGTCCACAGGTTACTCGCCGGCCCACTGGACTTCGAGCACGTCCACTCGCCGGTCGCGTTCCATGATCAGGTAGGTGACCAGCCCGTAGCCGCCCGGCCCAAAGACCAGCTGCCGCACCGGCCTGTCAGGGTTGGCCTCGTTCAGCGGCTTGCTGTTCCACGGCACCAGCTTCATCACCCCTAGCGTCTCCGCGTAGCCTGGCAGGGCCTCGGCGGCAAGAGTGGCGACCTGCTCGCGCGCCTGGTCGTGAGTGATGAGGCGATACACCTACCGGCCCAGCCGGGCCGCGATGAGGTCAGCCATCTCCTCTTCCGACGCCGCGCCGGGTGGCACTTCACCAGTGCGCAGGGTGTGGTCGGCCCGGGCTAGCACCGCCCGCCAGTGGTCGTGGCCGCGGTGATTCGCCGACCGGGCGATACGGCGCCACTGCTCCAGGAACGCCTCCAGCTTGTCCAGCCGTCGTGTCTGGGCGGCCGCATCGAGAGCGGCCTGAAACTGCTCGTCGAAGCTCTCGACGTCCTCGGGCAGGATCGCTTCTCGCAGTTCCGCTGGGGAGGCATCCGCGTAGGGGATCTGTACAACAGTGGCGGCCATGAGGGGAGATTAGTCGCTCAGCGCCCGCCCGCCAGGTCACGGCGCGGCGTGTGCCGGCTCCAGCCCGCCTGCAGGACGCGAACAAACCAAGGGTCGGACAGGCCACAGTGGATGGCGGGCGCAGTCACCGGATCGGGGAACTAGCGGCTAGCCTGACGCTCGCATGCCTTACTGGAGCCTTCCGCCCCGGAACCGCTTCCCGGATGTCGGTGAGGGCCGCACTCCGGCGAATTGAAGTGGATCTCGATGAAAGCTGATGAAGCACGCATGATCGGTGCGCGGCTGCGCATGATCCGCCGTCGCCGCGGGGTGGGTCTGACCGTGGCAGCCGGGCTCGCCGGGATCACCAAGCAATACCTCTCGCTGTTGGAACGCGGAGAGCGCGGGTTCAACCGACGCGGCCTGCTTGAAGACCTCGCCGAGGCGACCGGCTGCTCCGTGGCCGACCTGACCGGTCAGCCGTACCTGCCACCAGATCGGGCGACGGCGGACGCGATGACCATAGTGCCGGGCATCGAGCTCGCGATCCTCGACTGCACCCTGCACGACGTGCCGGACATCCCAGCTCGGCCGCTGACTACGCTGGTGGAGCTGGCGCGACAAGCCAACGCGCACTGTGACGAGACACAGTATTCGCTGCTCGGGCGGGATTTCGGCGCAGTACTCAGCGAGCTGCACGTTCTCATCGCCACTGGTGACAGTGACACCCGCCGGGCGGCGTTGGCCGCGCTGATGGAGGCATGCATCGCAGCCTCGGGCACGATACGAGCATTAGGACACGGTGCGCTGGCGGCCGCTCTGGCCCGGCGCGGCTACGAAGCCGCCGAGCAACTCGGCGACCCAGCGCTGATCGGATTCGCCTCGATGCAGCGCGCTGGGACCCTGATCCGATTGGGTGCTCGGCATCGAGCCGCGACGGTACTCCGTGATGCCCTGGCCGCCATCGAGCCCGCCGCCGACCCCACCGCGGCAGACACCAGCCCGGCGCAGGCCGCCGGGATGCTGCACCTGACCTCAGCGCAGCTGGCCTCGCGCCAGGGTCACAGCAGTGCGGCGCAGACCCATCTGACCCAGGCCGCGGAGTTGGCGGACGCGACGGGCGAGTGCAACGACTTGAACTATCACTTCGGCTCGGCCAACGTCGTGGCGTGGTCGATGTCGATCGGGGTGGAACTAGGGCGCGGCCCGGAAGCCGCTGAGCGGATCGCCGCCGACGCACCACGGCTGGCTGCGGTGCTGGCGTCAGCGAACCGCCGCTCCGGACTGCACCTCGACATCGCCCGGGGATGGGCCCAGGCCGGGGGTGACCGGGACGGCGAGGCGATCCGGTACTTGGATGCCGCCGATCGGATCGCACCGGTCCAGATCCGCAACGACCCGATCGCCCGTGATCTGGTGATCACTCTGGATCGGCGAGCACCACGTCGGGTGTGGGAGCTGGACAGCCTGCGCAACCGGTTCCGCATCGGCCGCCGAGTCGACAGAATGTAGACCCCAGTAGTCGCTGATCCGTCACGGTCTGCGACATGGAGAGGGACAACAACGCAGCAGAGAGCCCCGCGCGGGACCCCTGGCCGCTGACAACCCATGAAAAGGAACATTCCCGACTGGTCGCGGACGGCGAGCGCACCGACAACGGCGAGCACCGCTCACTGGTTCTGGTGCATGAAACCGGCGGAATCTGGGCCGCCTACCCCCACGGTGCTGCTCAGCTCGGGGTGTGCCTGCCTCACACGGAAGCGGTCAAGATCGCGCAGAAGATCCTGGACGACGCCGGATGAGCGACCCTGGCCTGTATGAGTAGCTGGCGCTGCGCCGCGTCCACGACGGTGGTGTCGCCAAGATAGCCGGTGTCTACCTCGACCGAGGCCGCCCGACACCCGAGTACCTGACCGAGGCTTTCGACCGACTTATCTGGACCGGGCTGATCACCGTCGCCGAAGGCGATGTGCTCTGGGACCTGCGCCGACTCAGCCTCACCAACACTGGCCAAGCCCAGTACACAACCCTGGACCAGCGCCAAACAGGCCTTGCCGTGCCTGCTCCCGAGTTCGCCACCACTCAGGCCCCGGTCGGTCGCCCGTCGAGCCGCCTCCCCGACCGACCGGGCACCACACCATGAATGACCCCACGAGAGGCTGACCATGCCGCCAGCGCAGTGGGCGGACCTCAGGCCGACTCCACCGATCGGATGACGGGATGCAGGGGCGGAAGGGCACCAAAGGACTCCGTGGGGAGGCGGGTGAGCCGACCGTCCTCGATGACGTTCCAGCCGAGCCAACGCCAGGCCCCGCGATGGCCCCGACGAGCTGATCCGCGATGGCATCGAAGATCGCGAGCTCGCCCCTCGGCAGGGTGACGAGCGTGAATCCAACGGGCAACCCGCAGGGGGCGTCCCAGACCCGGACGGTGTTGTCACCGCCGGTGAGCAGGCTTCGCGGTGGTCGTCTTGCCCATGCCGACGTCGCCGAGCAGCGCGCATAGCAATGGCGCCCCTTCTTCCTTGGCCGTGGCCCAGCGCACCAACCGGTCGACAGCGGGCAGCGCCGGACCTTGCGCCGAGCCCGAGGCGTCCAGCCGAAACTCCCGAAGGATGGTCTCGGCCGTCTCAGGATCGATCAGGACTTTGCTGTCCCCGGCCCGCTCGCTCCGTGCCAGGCTCGCAGACCACTCCGTCAACGGGTCACCCGGCATCCGGTCCTCCGCAGTGACCGGCGGTGGTTGTAGCGCACGATGGAGCGCGTCCTTTATGTCGGCGACGTAGTACCGACGCTGCTCAGTGCGCGTCATTTCGTCCCAGGGCTCGGTCCGGCGATGGACGTCGTGGCGACGCAGTGGACCCAGATCCAGCGGGCCGTCGGGCAGTCCGCTCAGCGCGAATGCGACAACCCGGCCGGGCGAGTCCAGCGTCCGGCGACGCTCCGGGGTGTCAGCTGCGAGGCACGCGGGGCTCACCAGCGCCAGCCGGACGTCGGCCTGGGCGCAGAGCCGGTCGCACACTTCCTCGGGATTCTCGCCCAACCCGACCGAGCCCGAATCAGCAACCTCTCACGACCGCTCGGGGTCCAGGGCCAGCTCCTCGCGCAACTGCCGCAGCAGCGTGTCCACCTTCCGGACCAGGGCCTTGTCCGTCGGGGGACCGCTGACGTATACCCGGGTCCGGCGGGACAGCCCGAGCTCGGCGACCTCCGGCGTGACCGGATGATCGATCCCCGTCCGCCCGGCGGCCTCTTCGGTGGAGGCGATGCCCTCGTCGTCAAGGGCCGACGTCTGATTCTTGATTGATTCCAGAAACTGCGCCACAATTCGGCGCGTGCCGACGGCTTCGGACTTCGAGCGCATGTTGCGCGGGGCTGCTCTGCGTGTCACCCGTCCTCGGGTAGCGGTGCTGTCTGCGGTGCACGACCATCCGCACGCCGACACGGATTCGATCATCGGTGTCGTGCGTGCGGATCTTGGTGAGGTGTCCCACCAGGCCGTCTACGACGTGCTGCGCGCGTTGACTGCGGCGGGTCTGGTGCGGCGC
>JBOHHD010000786.1:0-9222 GCA_050700515.1 Pseudonocardiaceae bacterium | reverse complement strand
GGAGTGCCGGGGGCGGGGTTCCTTTCGCCGTTCCGGTCGGCGAAAGGACGGTCGGCCGCCGGGAGCTGGGGGACGTTGCGACCGGCGGCCGACCGGGTCAGCCGGTGCCGAACCGTGGCGGGCCGACCACGGTGGCGATGCAGTCGGTGCACACGGCTCGGTGCGGAGCCGGGCCGGTCGCGGGCTCGACGGAGCTGGGCAGGGGGTGCCCGCACCGGGCAACCAGGACGTCGAGGGACTCGCCCTCGCCGTCCCGCAGCGCGTGACTGTGGTAGTCCAGCGGGGAGAGCGCCCACCGGGTCCTGGGTTGGGTTCCCGGCTGGGCGCGCTCATGCAGCGTCACGTACCGGCCCTTCCCGGGGTCGGTCATCACCACCCGGCGCAAGCCCCCCGTCAGCGGGTCTGCCTCGGCCAGTACTGCCAGTCCGGTTCCGGTCAGCGCGTCGAGGGCTTCGGTGAGGTAGCCGGGTATCGGACGCCCGCCGTCGAAGTAACGATCGTCCAGCTTGGCGAGGTGACCTTGATACACCCGCCGCAGTGCCATCCACGCGAAGAGGTCCGCCCCGACCAGAGGCATCCGGTTCACCGGGCCGCCCGCCAGCGTGCGCAGGATTCGCAATGGCCGCATTCCGGGGTGGTAAGGCTGGCGGCGAGCACTTCCGCACCGCAGGCCGCGACGTAGCGACCGATCCGGCAACCGCTGGTGAACGCCTCGTCGGTGATGAGATGCGCGCTGCGGGTGCGTGCATCGGCGATCGCCACCACGGGCAGGCGGACCGGTTTAGCCGGCTTGGCCGGTGTGGTGCGGCGGTGCCTGGCCACCGTCAGATCACTCCTTTCCGTGTCCTCGCTTGCTTTGTTGTCGGTGACCAGCGATAAGGTCCCGCTCACCGATCGTGACTATTGATGCCGCGATTCGGGCCGGAAGTCGATGGTGTGAATGCAGACCGTGACGGCTGTCTGCACACCTGAAGGGGAGGAGAACTCGTGGGGCAGGTTCCGCGGGAGTTGACGCCGTACGTGTCGGTGCGGCATTTCTTCGGTGCTGAGTTGCGGTGGTGGCGGGTGCGGGTGGGTTTGTCGCATGATCGGCTCGGTGCGCTGGTGAATTACTCGGGTGATCTGGTCGGCAAGGTGGAGAAGGCCGAGCGGGTGCCGACTGCGGAGCTGGCCCAGGCGTGCGATGAGGTGCTGGGGACCGAGGGTGCGCTGGGGCGTCTGGTCGGTCTGGTGGAGGCCGCTGCCCAGCAGGACTCGGCACGGCGTGTTCCTCGGGCTTCTGAGCGGCCGGTGTGTGGGTGGTTGCTGGCTGGTCAGGCTTCTACAGTGGGGGAGGAGTCGGCGAGAGGAGCACATCCGGTGAACCGATTCGAGTTTTTGGCCTCGACGTTCGGTGCGGGCGCCGGTTCCTTCTTCGGATCGCCGGAGTCCGCTGAGGTGTCTCGGCTGGGACATGACGACGTGGTGGGTTGGCAGCGCACCCTGTCTCGGCTCTATGAACTGGATGATCAGTACGGCAGCGCCGGGGTCTATGACCTGACGGTTCGCTCCCAGCAGCGATTGCACCGCCTGCTGCGCCGGGCCAGCTACGGTCCTTCGACCGGCGAGGCACTGCACTCCATCCTCGGTGAGCTGAGCAGCGAGGCTGGCTGGCAAGCCTTTGACGATGGGCGGCAGGACAAGGCCCGGCACTGGTGGCTGGAAACTTCGCATCTCGCACGGCTTGTTGATGATGATCGGCTGCTTGTTGCTGCGCTGCGGTACCTATCCCGACAGGCCACCGAGTCGGGTTGGCCCCGGGAGGGAATAGACCTCGCGCAGGCGGCGCTGCAGGCGGCCACGTCCTGGAGCACACCTCGGCTGCGTTCTCACCTGCTGTCGCTGGAGGCGGTCGCGCACTCGCGAGCGGGTGATGAGCCGGCCACCTGGCGCGCGCTGCACGAGGCCGGTGCTCTGTTGGAGTCCGGTCCCCATGATGATGACCCGTCCTGGCTCTATTCCTGGGACGAGGCGCAACTGGCCTGCATAGAGATGCGCGCCGCACTGGCCCTGGACCAGCTTCCGCTCGCTGAACGGTGCAGCCGCACCGTGCTCGCCGCGGTCCGGTCCGAGTATCCGCGCAGCCGCGTCCTGTACCTGACCTATCACGCCGGAGTGCTGATCCAGCAACGCAACCTCGAAGAGGCCGTTTCCACGGCCGCGCAGGCGGTGCAGGGCGCGCGCGAGGTCAGCTCCACCCGGATCGACACGCTCGTCGGTCAGATCCGCGTGGAGCTGGCCCGGTATGCGGCCCAGCCGAGGGTCGCCGAGTTCCTGGACTGGTCCGGCCACGTCATGGCGACGAAGACGACCGGCTCGGCTGTCTGAGTCAGCACGCGCAGAAAGGAACCTCATCACCGTGCTGCCAACGGCAGTTCGCGCCGGTCTCGATCAACCTGTTCAGCGCATCACGAAGGACACCTCGGTTGTCCACCCAGCAGCCGTGTTCGCCACAGCCGACCATGACCGGCAGCCCCCACATCAAGGCTTTGCTCTGCTCGGGATCAGTGGCGTAGTTCAGCCAGAGGGCTATGGTTCGTGGGTGACTGCCGCAAAGACTCCTGAACCACGGCCCGGCCGAGGTGGGCCGTCGTTCGGCGATGCGTCCCCGGCCGAGGTGCGCGCGGCGTTGATTCCGGAAGAAGCTGCGGAGTTCGACCAGCAGTGGTGTGCGGTCATGGCCAGGGCCACTGAGACGCTGGACCTGTCCGAGGTACTGGAGACGCTGGAGTCTTGGCGTCGCGTCGCTCGGTTGACGACTGCGACCGGGGCCGAGGGCCACCGGGCGATGTACCGCCGAGCAGCTGCCCACCTGGTCGGTGAGAACGTCCCGGCCGACGAGCCGTTGCTGCGGATCAAGGCCCGGTTGGGCCTGTAGCCGCGTGTACGAGGTCACCACCGATGAGCAGTCCCAGCAGCAGATCGAGGCTCTTCCGGCCGAAGCACTCGCGCCGTTCGCGGAGGCCCGCCTGGCGCTGGAATTGGCTCCGTGGAACGGCACGCCGTACCACAAGCACCGGCCGGGCAGTCCGATGCGCGCGCTGACGTTCGGCCCGAATGGCCAGGGCGACCTGGTGTACCTGATCCTGGAGGACCAGCGCCGCGTCGACATCCTCGTAGTGCTCTGGCTGGCCTGACCTTCCCCTCCGTCGCGGACTGCGACCGTGAGCTGACGGGGCGCTTGGCGTGAGCTGGGTCGGGCCAGCAGCGCAGCCACCGGTGATGACTGCGGCCGATTCCTGAAGGTTCGCCGGACGGGGCAGCCGCCGGGTCATCGAGTAATTTGGTAATCGTCTTGCCCGGCAGTTCTGCATTGGTCCTGTAGTCGTCCGCGGTGTGGTGGTGTCGCCTGATGTAACGCTGGTGAGGCCCAAAGCGAAGTCCAATGGGTTGTCACCGGAAGTCGTTCATCAGTTGTTTCTCACTAAACGGCTGGTCGCTCCTTTCTGATCCGAGTTTCGGGCTGTCGGTGTTCAGGGGTAAGGTCTCGTGTGCCGTTGGCGACTGTTGATGTCGTGAAACGAGACAGAAATCGATGGTATAGATGTGGACCATGACAAGTGTCCGCATCCCGGTAGTAGGAGGGGACTGGTGGGGCAGGTTCCGCGGGAGTTGACGCCGTATGTGTCGGTGCGGCATTTCTTTGGTGCTGAGTTGCGGTGGTGGCGGGTGCGGGCGGGTTTGTCGCATGATCGGCTCGGTGTGCTGGTCAATTACTCGGGTGATCTGGTCGGCAAGGTGGAAAAGGCCGAGCGGATGCCGCCTGTGGCGTTGGCCCAGGCGTGTGACGAGGTGCTGGAGACGGAGGGTGTGCTGGGGCGTTTGGTCGGTCTGGTGGAGGCCGCTGGTCAGCAAGAATCGGTAAGGCGGGTTGCTCCGGCTCCCGAGCGGCCGGTGTGTGGGTGGTTGCTGGCTGGTCAGGCTCCTACAGTGGGGAAGGCGTCGGCGAGAGGAGCAGGCCCGGTGAACCGGTTGGAGTTCCTCGTCTCCACGTTCGGCGCGGGCGCCGGTTCGTTATTCGGATCGACGGAGGCTGCTGAGGCTGTCCGACTCGGACCAGAAGATGTGGTGAGTTGGCAACGGAATTTGGCTCGACTGCATGAGCTGGACGCTCAGTACGGCGGTGCTGGGGTCTATTCCTTGGCGTTGCAATCGCTGTGGCGGCTGCGTCGGATATTGCACCGGGCCAGCTATAGCTCATCCACCGGTGAGGCGTTGTACACCATCGCCGGCGAGCTGACCAGCCTCGCGGGATGGCTCGCCTTCGAGGCTGGACGGCAAGCAGCAGCGCGGCACTGGTGGCTTGATGCCTCACACACCGCGCGACTCTGCGCTGACGACCGAGTCTTCGTCACCGCTTTGCGGTCGATGTCAAGACAAGCCAGTGAGCTGGGCCGGCCACGGGAAGCGATCGAACTCGCACAGGTCGCGCGACAGACCGCCCAATCATGGGGTACACCTCGCCTGCATTCCAATCTGCTGTCTCTGGAGGCATTCGCTCACTCGCAGGCGGGCGACCATCGAGCCACCTGGCGCGCGCTACACCAGGCCGAGAAGTTGCTCGACTCCGGTCGTCACGATGACGATCCACCCTGGCTCGACTTCTGGGACGAGGCGGACCTTGCCTGTATCGAGATGCGCGCAGCAATGTCCTTGCGACAGTTACCGCTTGCGGAACGTCGCAGTCGCACTGCTCTCACCGTTGTCCGGCCAGAGTATTCACGCAATCGCGTCTCCTATCTGACCCATCATGCGGCCGTGCTGATCGAGCAGCAAAGCATCGAGGAAGCCGTCTACACGGCCGCGTTGGCGGTGGAGGATGCGAGTGAGATCAGCTCCGCGCGAATCGATACGCGACTTGCTCAGGTGCGTAGGGGACTGGCCCAGTACTCGGATCAGCCGAGGGTCGCCGAGTTCCTGGACTGGTCCGGCCAGGCCATGGCGGCGAAAGTAAGCGGGTCGGCGTTCTGACCAGTACCGAGAACACGCGGGTGAGCAGCGCCACCCGGATCAGATCGGCCGATTGGGTGCCGAAACGTTCGCGCAGCGGGGCCGGCTCCCGGTGCAGGATCACCAAGGCGGCGGAAGTGAACCAACGGACGCCAGCCGGCTGACATGCCGCAGTTACGCGTTCGACCTGTTGCGGTGGCACCGGCTGCTATGGATGTTGCAGATATCGTGGGAGAAGGCAACCGAGGCCGAGGTGGCGGCTCGGGTGGGCTGGCTGCGGCAGGCTCGCAATCGGCAACGCCGCCGTCGGTCGCCGGATTCGGCCCCGCCAGGGTCGGTGAACCTCAAGACCGGCAAGCCATCGCTGCGAGCGGGCCAGGAGCCCAGGACGATCAACCACGCGCTCACCGTGATCAGCGGCTACTACTCCTTCCACGCCTACTTCGGAGCCGGCTCGACGATTCCGTGTGATTCACACGGTTACGGGCGGCTTTTCCCGGTTGGCCGCGTTGAGGAGCAGTTTCGCGGCCACCGTCGCCCCGTCGGTTCGGATTGTGCCGGCCACGGCCCTGGCTCGCGCTCGGATCTCGGGGGCCAGGGCCGTGGTGAGCGCGGCGGACAGGGAGTCGACGGTCGGCGTCGAGCCCTCGTGTGCCACACCGATGCCCAGCTCGGCCACTCGGGCGGCCCAGTGCGGTTGGTCCGCGATCTGGGGCACCACCACCTGGGGCGCGCCGGCTCGCGCGGCCGTCGTGGTGGTGCCCGCGCCACCGTGGTGCACGACGGCGGCCACCCGACGGAACAGTGCCTGCTGGTTGACCTCGCCGCCGACGAAGCAGTCCTCGGCGTCGTCGATCGGGGCCAGGCCGGCCCAGCCGCGGGCGAGCAGGACCCGGCGGCCCTGCGCGCGGACCGCCTCGATGGCCACCCGGGCGATGTCCTTCGAGACGTAGGCGGCCATGCTGCCGAAGCCCACGTACACCGGTGGCGCGTCGGCGTCCAAGAACGCCTCCAGCTCTTCGGGGAGCGGACGGTCGTCGGGCAGGACCCACGCCCCGGTCTGCACGACGTCGAGGTCGGTCATGCCCTGCGACGGGCACAGCGTCGGGTCCGCCGCTAGCCACGGCTGGTCGGTGAAGACGTAGTCGCGGACGTTGTCCACCGGCGGCAGGCCGATCGCCGCCCGATGGCTGTTGAGCGCCGCGCCGTACAAGGCGTTCACCCGCTGGGCGTCCTGCTCCCACAGCACCCGGTTGTCGGTCTCGTCCTGCGGGGACGGCGTGCCCGGCCGCCTCCCCGGGGGGAAGTGCCGCGAGGGCAGTCCGAGGAGGTGGAAGCACGCGAGCACGTAGCGGATGCCCAGTTTGTCGGCCACGTCCCGTGCGCCGGCCGGCATCAGGCCGGTCGCCAGCAGCGCGTCACATCCCTCGGCCGCCGCGGTGAGCGTGTCGAACCGCGCGGCGACCAGCTGGGGAGCGAGCCGGAACGCGTCTTGCGCCGTCGGTGGCTTCGGGCCGGCGACCACCGAGCGCACCGTCGGGCCCAGCGGCACCAGCGGCACACCGACACGTGCCAGCAGCGTCGCGAACTCCTCGTCCGGCGGCGCACACACCCGCGCCTCCGCGCCGAGTTCCCGCAACGCCACCGCGAGCCCCGCCAGCGGTTCGACATCCCCGCGAGATCCCCACGTCGTCAACAACACACGCACTTTTGAATCTCCCCTTTCCGCAGGTTCTGGCTTTCGGTCGGCAATTCTGAGGTACGACCCGGGTCTTGCCGCAAGCCCCCCAGTCCGTTATAAGTTGAAGGTGGCAAGGAGTGGGGCCTCTTGCCTTTCGCCATTTCTCCTCCACTTCGGACGGACAGCCTCCTGGCAACTCGGCGAAACACTCGTGTGAGACCACAGCCGGGACCGTCGCGGGCATCGTCGCCGAGGTCGGCCACCGCGACCCTGGAGACGTTCAGCGCTGTCCTCACCCGGCTGACTGGACAACGGCCGCGGGACTATCGCGCCATACCCAGAATGGGTCAGCGGCGTTGATCAGCTGCCAGGTATCTCTGTCTGCCCAGCGGGTGTGCTCTCGTTGTAGGAGCCGGCGGTGGTCTGCGGGTGCGGAGCCGGTTGACAGCTTGTTCCGCAGTGAGGCTGGTGACCGCGTAGACGGTCTTGATGCGGCGGATCTCGCCACGGCCGTGGCCGGTGTCGCGGGTGCGGCCCAGCAGCCGCCGCACCGTCGCCTCCGCCGGGCAGGCAGCGCTTCGGGGACAGCGGATCGGGTCGTACGCCAAGGCACTCCAGGACGGACGGCGGGGGCGTCGGTGATCCATGTCCATGCGGTCCCCGTGTTGTGTCAGGGGCCGGTGGTGCCAGGCGTTTTCACGCCCGCCCCGGGGCACGTCATCCGCCCGCGGCGTCCTCGGCCTCCCAGCGCAGCAGGTCGCCCGGCTGGCACTTGAGCACCTCGCAGAGCGCGGCGAGCGTCGCGAAGCGCACCGCCTTGGCGCGGCCGTTCTTGAGTACCGCCAGGTTGGCGGGCGTGATCCCGACGCGGTCCGCGAGCTCGCCCACGGACATCTTCCGCCTGGCCAGCATCACGTCGATGTCGACGGCGATCGGCATCAGATCACCTCGTCCAGCTCGGCCTGCATCTGCGCCGCTTCGACGTCGCGTGCGACGGCCTGGGCGAGCAGCATCCGCAGCACGAGCACGATGAGCGCGACCCCCAGGATGGCCAAGCCAATCCCGCCCATGATGACGGTGACGCCCGGGTCGTCCCGCTGGCCCGGCGCATTGAGGACCGTGACCGCGAACCACACGAGGGCAGCCGCCACGATCGCGCCGATCACGACGTCCACGTACCGGAAGGCGGCGTGGGAGAACACGGTTCCGCGTCGCACCATCGTCACCAGCCGCCATACGCAGACCAGGGCGACTTGGACCGACACCATGCCCAGGATCGTGATCACGCGCAGCGGGGTCAGTGGGAGCGGCCCCTGCTCCGGGTCGGTGGCCAACGCCCACACCATCGATGCCTGTATGAACACGGTGCCGGCGAGTACCACCGCGAGCACGGCGCGCAGTGCATGCACTGTCAGCTTTCCCATGACCCCTCCTTCCATCGAGTTGCGATGAGAATCTATCGAATATCGATAGGTGAAGCCTGGGACGGAGGGTGGGCGGCGGTTTCGCACCGTGGCGGGACGCCGCCGCCCCCCAGGGCATGGCGGTTGCGCGAACCGTCTTGATCTTGTCGAAGCCGGCCTCGCTTGAGCACAAATCGGACACCACCCGACTACGCCGAAGCCCTGGTCCACCAGGTACAAGGTCCGGCTGAGGCGCGGGTGCTGCGCGGAGATTTCGCCCATTGCATCGACTATCCACGGCAGTGAGTCCGGGGCCGCGCCTGTCCACCGGCGCATCGGCCGATGATGAGACGGGGATAGCGCTCCACAAGGGCTTTCTCGTTACGGGCGGTCAGGCTGCCTCCGACCACCACGAGCGGATTCCGCGTGGACCGCGCCGCTCGGGCCAGATCGGAGATCGCCAGCGGGAAACGGGGGAGCGGGAAGTTTCGGATGGTACAGCGAGGCCAGCAGCATCCGGGGTCGCAGCAACCGCCGCAGTCCCTCCGCAGTGATCTGCGCTTTGGAGAGCCAATTCCGCGGCTCACTCACCGCCAAGTGGTCCTTCGTCCACCCCGGCCAGGAACGCGAGCCGTGGGGCGGACCGGACAGGTCAGCCGCTGTCCCCACCTCCCTCGCATCGTTCTTGGCCAGGATCAGCCGACGGTCCAGCATTCCCGTCACCACCACTGTGCCGGTGTCACCGAGCTGTTCGGTAATCGCTTCGCGCAACAGTTCCGGATCAGCCGGTAAAACCGTCCGAAGTCGGGTGGCGCTAGCCACGGTGGCACCGGTGAAGTGCGAGACACCGTGCAATAGCCGATCACGAGGGCTGATCGGCGGTTCGGGCATGGGAACTCCATCAATGGTCCGATCACGCCCGGCGGCCCACAAGTGGTAATCCGGACGTCATGATGGTTTCTCGGGGCAGTCGTAGGTGAGGGAGACCTCATCGGTCTAGTTTTCTCTGGTCCTACGTCAGATCGCTCGTTCCTTTTCGGGCTTGTGGGGATGTCGGTGGTCAGCTGTAAGCGCTTGCGCACCGACTGTGGCTATTAATTTCGTGAATCGGCCAGAGGTCGAGGGGGTGGATGCGGACCATGAGGGGTG
>JBOHHD010000785.1:0-16681 GCA_050700515.1 Pseudonocardiaceae bacterium | reverse complement strand
GGGGTCCAGCTCAACCGGGTCAGGCACCCGACCAGCACGGTATTCGTCGCTTCCTGACCCCTCGGATGCGACTCGCTCACTACAGCCCCCTGGGTATCGGCGGAATTAGGTGCGACCACCGTAATAGTCCAAAAGCGGCCAGTCACGGCCCTACACCAAGTACACCGGAGAAATTCCTTTCAGTACCTCGACCGAACGCCACGGTTATCACCACCACAACCAAGACCGGAGGTCATCAGCCGTGGAAAGAGAAGCCCCGCCCGAGGGCGCCACCATTCACCGCATCACCGATCAACCCGCGTTCAGCGAATTGCCCCGGCGGCAATCCCCGGACCGCGCTGCCGGCGGCGATACCGACCCCGGGCGGGACGAACCGGTGGCCGGCGGTCTGCGCCGGGAGCATTGGACGGTGCCGGTGCACGGCCTGACCCGGGCCGATCCCGACGGTATCGCGCAGGCAATCGCCCACCGGGACGGCGTTGTGGTCCTGGACCTGACCTGCGGAGCCTCCCGGACCACTGTGTGGTTCGACGTCTCCCGGGCGGCCCAGCTCTGCACCGGGATCTGGGAAGCCGCCGGAGCGGCCCAGCACCTCAGCGACGGCCGACTCCCACCATCCCGGCCACTCCACGGATCGGATGACCTGCCGCAAGCCTGGCGGGCGCGCCCCCCACGAGATACCGCACCCCGACCCAGCTCACCGAGTTCCGGGCGGCAGAAGCTGACCCTGGTCACCACCAGTACCGCCATGGACGCCACCCGCATGATCGCCCGGTACTTCCGGCGGGTCCGCCATGCCCGGAAAAAGTCGCTGGAGGCCGTCGGCGGGCTGGCCGGAATGAGCAGAACCAAGCTGCACCACATCGAACACGGACGCCGCGAGCTGACCCTCGCCGAGATCGTGGCCCTGGCCGACGCACTGCAGATCGACTCAACGAAGTTGATCACTTTGCCGATCCTCGCACCCGCAGGCGAACACCCCGTCGGGGGAGCGGCGCAGCCCCGTACCGGGTGAGGAATGGCCGCGGGGCACGACGAGCCCAGCGTTCAGCCGCGGGCCAGGCCCTCACGCAGGGTCGCCAAGGTCTGGGTGAGCAGCCGCGAGACGTGCATCTGCGAGATACCGATCTGCTCGGCGATCTGGGTTTGGGTCATGTGACCGAAGAAGCGCAGCATGAGCAGGGTGCGCTCGCGGGCGGGTAGCTCGGCCAGCAGGGGCTTGAGCGCCTCGCGATACTCCACGCGGTCCAGTTCACGGTCCGCCGTGCCGATCAGTTCCGCGAGGGTGCTGCTCCCGTCCTCGTCGACCAGCAGGCTGTCCAGTGACTTACCCCGGTAGGCGTTGGCGGCTTCCAGCCCCTCGACAACCTGCTCACGCGGCAGGTCGAGGTGGCGGGCGAGTTCGGTGACGGTCGGCGCCCGGCCTAGAAGCTGGGACAACTCCGAGGTGGCGGCACCGAGCGTGACGTGCAGATCCTTGAGGCTGCGCGGTACCCGCATGGCCCAGCACTGGTCCCGGAAGTGCCGACGAACCTCGCCGGTGATGGTCGGTACCGCATAGGACAGGAAGTCCACTCCGCGGTCGGGGTTGAACCGGTCCACCGCGTTGATCAATCCGACGGTGGCGACCTGCTCGAGGTCGTCCAGTGGTTCACCACGGTGGGCGAAACGGCGAGCGATGTGATGCGCGACGCGCAGATGGCCCTGCACCAGTTGATCCCGCAGTTCAGCCCGCCGGGGGTGGTGCGGGGGCAAGGCCACGAACTCCGCGAAACAGGGAGCGAGGTCAGCGTATTCGGAGGCGGTTGACGACTGGGCGGACACGGGTGCCACGGGGGTCACGGGGGTCACCCTGGTGCTCCGGGGCGCAATTTGACCAGGCGGATACCCAGGGACGGGGGGGCTGACTTGTTCTCGGTGATTATCTCGACCTCATCAGTGAGAGTGGCCAGCACCCGCCATCCGAAAGTGTTCTGAGGAACCGTGGCGGATTCCGGCTCCGGTATCCGTGCGGTCACGGTGATCCGGTCCGGATCGACCCGCAGCGTGCAGTGCAGCCGGGAACCCGGCCGGGCCAGGACAGCCAGCGTCGAGCACGCTTCGTCCACCGCCAACCTCAGGTCGGACACCGCGTCCAAGTCGAAATCGGCTCGCGCCGCCAGATCAGCGGCCACGACCCGCACGGTGGCCACCTGGATGGGCCGAAGGTCCACTTCGATGCTGACCTCACCATGCGCAGCGAGTGCCGGTATCTCATCCGCGGTGCACAAGAAGTCGAAACTCGTCACGAGCTCGGAGTACCCGTCCCACTTCACGGCCCAAACATGTGACACCGGGTGGAATATTTTGCCCCCGATTGTCAGGTTGACTCGAGTGCGGTGTCCGGCTCGGAGTAGATCTCGAACAGCTCGGTCAACCCAGTGGCCTCCAGGGGCCGGATGACCTCGCGGGAGTTACACACCAACCGCAGTGTGATGTGGCGTTCACGGCTCCAGTCCAGAATCTCGACCAGCACGGCCAGGCCGCTGGAGCCGAGGAACGCGACCCGACGCAGATCGAGCACGAGCAGCGATCTCGCTCGCTCCACCTGCTGGCGCAGGTAGCTGCGGAGATGGGGGGTGGTCACCATGTCGATCTCCCCGGCGACGGTGATCAGGCAGCTGCCCTCGACCTCCTGTGCATCGAGTGAGATCAGTTGATCGACCCCGGAGTCCATGCCGGTCTGCGGGTGGGGATGCGAGGACATTGTGGTTCCTCCTTGGACATGACGGACCCGTGCGCACGGACCCGACTCCGGGGCACAACACGACCGGGCGTGTGGATGCCTGCCACCAGGCTTGCATCAAAGCCCGTCGAGTCACAACTGCCAAGGAGGGGGCATCGGGCGCGGAGCGGCTCTGGTCACGGATAGTTGCGGGCCGCGTGGGAGCGGTGGCCCAATCCCACCAGGGCAGCGGCCCGGCCGGGGGTGGTGAGTTGATGTTCACCGCTGGACAACGTGGTGAGCCAGCCGAAGGCGTGCCCTGGCCGTAGCCATTCCCACAGCGCAATGCGGGCGTCGAGATGATCGGGCTGGGCGCCGTCGCGGTGGCGAAAGCTGGCGGCGACCGCACCGTGTGCCGTGAGGGTCAGGGACTCGGCGGTCACGGGGACATCGAGCAGGGTCGCTGCGGCGATCTCGGCGATGTGGGCGGCGAAGTCGTCGTGGTCGAACCAGCCGGCAGCAGCCGCATTCCATAACTGTGCGGGGTCGTCAAGGGCCGCCCGGCCGGTGGGGGTGAGGACGAGTTGGCGCTTGCGGACGGCGATCAGCCGGGCCCGCGTCGCCAGATCCCGCAGCTCGACGACCTCGGTGACGTCACTTTCCTTGCGGATGGTGAAGGCGGGCAGGCCCCAGCCGAACCGTGCGGCAGCGTCTCGGACCAGGGCCGGAGGCAGCCGGCCGGTGGGGGTGAGGGCGAATCCGTTGCTGACGGCGTCGAGCAGGAACCGCAGTGGTTCCACCGGTTCGCTCGTCCTGCCGGTGACCATGGTGAGGCGGGGCAGGACGGCGCGCAGAATCGCGCGCCGGGCCGTCGTGCCGGCATCGGCCCAGTGGGCAGCGCGCTCGGCGTGGACCACGTCGATGGGCGTTCGGCCGGCGAACAGGATGGACGGGGCGCGCAGCCAGGCATCGACCAGATCACGCTGAGTCGCTCGCCACCCCCGCCGGCCGGGAGTGAGCGCGCCGGAGTCCAGCGCCGACTCCAGCATGCGCTTGGCTGCGTCGAGCACCCCGGCTTCGTCGTGGCCCATGATCGGTGCCCAGGCGAGGATGGCGGTGTCCGGCGGTTGCACGCCGGTGGCCTGCATCGCTCGCCGGTAGGCGGCGATCCCGGCTTGTGGGGAGCGGGCCCACCCGGCCAACACGGCCGGAGTGTGCTCACGGAGCGCCGCTGCCCCGCGGTATCTACCCGACATCTCCAGCAGCCTGGCGCAGGCGGTCGCCACCTCGGGCAGCAGCTCATCCAGCGTGATCCACTTCCCCGGCGCGGTGTACCACGCCAGCTGTTGGGCGTCGTGCTGGCTGACCGAAGTCGGGTCCCGATCATCAGGGGACAACCAGCCGAGCACCTGCTCGTCGAGATCTGTCGAGCCGGCCACCGGAGATCCTCCTCGCTGCCCTTCAGCCTGGGTCGGCGACATGCTTCGCGGTCGGTAAAGCCGGAGAGGGCGCGGTCCGGGCGATGCGGTAGCCCACGCTGGCGAGCAGGCTCGGGATAGCCCGAACCGCCGAACGGTCGTATTCCTGAATGTCCGGGGACAGCTCTCGGTAGGGCACCAAGTAGGGAGTCGTCCGCCGCTTGTTGTTCTTCGGCCCGAGCGTCCAACCCGCCGCACGTCGCTCCCCGTTCCACCGCTCGTGCTCGAGTTCGGCCAGCTGCTCCACCTCTTCGTCGGTGAAGCGGAACGCCACCTCGAGCGGAGACAGCAAGGGAACCGGACGCGCGCCGATCGCGGCCAGTTTGCTGCCGATGTGCCGTGCCTGGTCCAGGTTCCCCGCCCGGTATCCCTCGGCCAGCTCCTCCCACGGCGTGGTCTCCGGACCGCTCGCCGGCCAGGTCGGGTCGGTCGCTCGGTGCACCCGGTAGGTTTCATGAATGCTGCGGGCCAACTCGTGCCACATGTCCCCGAACAGCCCGTCCGGGTCGCACGCCACCTCGGTGACACCGAAGGCCGTGATCCCCGGCCCGGGGTCCAGGAACCGGACGGCCAGTTCGGTGAGACCTCGCTGGTGGGCAGCTTGGACGACAACGGGGGTGGCCAGGACCACTGTGTCCACCAGCGCACTGGCCACCGCGAGGCCCTGTGCCTCGTCCCCGAGGCAGACGTACACCCGCTGCTCGAAGTCGATGGTCTCGGCCGCGGCCAGCGCCGTCACACCGGAGACCGGATCCGCGTCGCACGGAGCGAGGGCACACACCTGATCGATGTCCGGGTAACGGTCACGCAGCCGCTGAATCAGCACACGTGCCGCCGGCGCCACCACCCGCATCGGTAGCGGCCGCGGGCGGTCCGGCAGCACCGACCACAGCCGGGCAGCCTGCACGATCACTGATCCCGCGAGCAGGGTGTCGCCGACGACCAGCACGCCCGTGGCGTGCGTTGGGTCCAGAAAAGGCGGGTGGCGCACGAGCAGCCGACGCGCCGCCACCTGGTGCACGCAGAAGAATTCCAGCAGCACCCGGTCGTGCTCGACGCGTTCGACCCCACGACGGCGAAGGCGATCGACGAGATCGGCATTCGACACCTGGATCTGGCACTCCAGGACCCCGCTCACCCGATCCCTGACTTCGTTCACCAGCGCCGCGGCGACTTCTCCGTTGATTCGGTCGTCCTCACACACGATCACCACTCGGGCTGCCCGAGCCACTCCGGCCGCCGCGAGGACGCTTCGTTCGCGGGCATCCCCCACGATCGTCGGGATCCGCCGTCCGCCCCATGGGCGTGCCACCCGGTCGACCGCGACCACCCGCCGACCTGCGGCCAACAGGGACCGCACGACCTGCTGTCCGCAGTCCCCGAGCCCGCACACCACCACGTGTCCCCGCAGTCTCCGCGCGCGGAGGTGATCCATCGAGTCGCGGAACAGCAGGAGGAACGTGATGATCGCGGTGTAACCGACGGCGACCGGCGCGAGGAACCGGGCGACGTCGAGCGTCCAGGGGTAAGGCGCGCCGCCACTGGTCGCGGGCAGCTGAATCACGAAGGTCTGCAGCGCGAGATAGAAGATGTCGCCGGCGGGATACCCACTCAGATGCTGCGCGGCGCCCACCACCGCAAGGACGAACGCCAGCACCATGACGGCGGCCAGGGCGGGAACCTGCCTCAGGCCTGCCTGGCCCGACACCTTCACTGTATCGCTCCTGTCTCCAGCAGCCCGGCTGCTAACCCGCGAAGCTGGTCCAGATCAACAGACCCAACAACGTGGCGATGATCGAGACCGCGAGTGCCGCATCCGCCAGTGGCTGCTTCCGCGACTTGGCCACGCCGGCACAGACGATCCCGCCCATACCGATGAACGGAACGAGGAGGCCGGCCGCACCGAGCGCAATTCCCCAGATCGCGATCTGCTGGCTGGCGGGTTGAGGGGGCGGCGAGGTGAGGGGCGGGACTTGTGATGGCGCTGACGGGCTGTCCCACTGAGACCACTGCTGTGGCTGTGTCCACTGATGTTGCTGTGGCCGGTCCGGGGGGCGCGAAGGTTCGGTGGACCACGCCGTCGGCGATCCCGGTGAGGGATTTGGTGCGGTCGTCGGCTGCGGCGGGGCAACCACACTCGTTGATCTCGCGGTGCCGTCCTGTTTCGCGGTGTCGTCGTACCGTCGCAGCAGGGCGTCAATCTCGCTCGCCGCACGGAAGGTGACGTCGGACCGCGACCGCAGCCGGCGTAGGAGCGCACTCAGGTCGGCCTGGACGCCCTCGTCGTCCTCGATCTGCAGGCTGTCACGAAGCTGAGCCACGATCGCCAGCTGGTCGGTGTGCTGGAGGAGGGATGAGTCGATCTGCGTCGACAGTCGCATGAGGTACTCATAGGGAATGGGCGGTGGGGCCGGCAGCGGATCGGGAAGCTCGCCACGCCGTGCCGCGCCGTCCTGGAGAGCAGCGACGAGAGCCATGCCCGCCGCCGCGGTGGGGTTGCGGTAGTCGACCATCTGGATCTGCGCGATCGGCGTGAGACGTGGGCGTTCCACCGGAGCGATCTGCACGGGGACCACCGGAAGGCCCAGGGCCTTGGCGTACTCGAGTTCGGCAATGCACGGCTTCGACCGCAACGAGTTGTTCGACAGGGCCAGGACGAAGACATCGCATTGCCGGATCTGCTGCAGAATCTCCCGCCACCAGCTGTCTCCGCCGGTCAGCTCCTGGTCGACCCACACGGCGTGCCTGGCCGCCTCAAGGTCCCGGATCAGGGACTTCACCGAGGGGTTGTCCTTACTGGAATAGCTGACGAAGAGCCGCATAGCCCCTCCCGGTGCTGTGGGCGATAAGGATAAAGCCTGCAGCTCGATCGTGGCACTGGAAAGCGGGGAACACCGGGCGTCAATCCTGGTTGCGAGCGGTGATCCCCCGGGCAGTGCCGTACCACCAGCCCGAGCATGTCGTAATCGATATCGTCAGCGACGTGCCTGATGTTGCGTGTTCGGCGCGGATCCCCGCACAGCGCTCAATCGGCAACCAGATCGATCTGGACGCGAAGGTGCTCGCGCAATCGCTGGGCGTCCATCAAGCCGGCTGTGGACTGCCCGGCGCGTTGGGCCTGCAGACGGGTGGCCTCGACATCGTCGATCATGCTGCGCAGCTCCGCCAGGATTGCGGAGTCGGTGGAGGTGGCGGCTTCGCGCGGCGTCAGGTCACCGATCACGCCGGGGGTATCGAGCCAGCCTGCTTCGGTCTCCCGGCTCAACCGCTCGGCGGCTGTGGCTGCACTGCCGGGTGTGCTGGTGGCGGGCTCGGGGGTCAGGTAGTAGCTCTCCAGGATGACGCTTCGGGCTTCCCTGCCGTCGGGTTCAGGACTGCGACGCTCGGCCCGGCGGTCCCCTTCAGCGGCATCGGGGGCGACGTCGCGCAGGATCGCCTCCAGCTCGCCGATGCGGGCGGGCGAGTTCGCGGTGACGGTGAAGTCGTCGCCGTCCCGGCGGATCGCCCCGAGGTGCAGCACTCTGCCGTCCGGCACGGCCCGCTGCCAGGCGACGACCTCGTCGCCGGTCTGGGTCAGCCGCTGGGTGAGCTGGTCGAAGGCGTGCTGGGCGTGGGGCACGCGATAGGTGACGCGGCAGTCATGGACGTCGTCACCGTCACTGTTACGGATCTGGACCGGGGGCTCCGGGGCGAAGAAGTTCGCGAGCTGCTCGATCGAGGGGTCCGAGGCGAGCAGGTCAGCAAGGGCACGGCGGCGGTGGCGGGGGATGGGCACCGGCCGGGTCGCCATCCGCGGCCCGGCGGGGTCGTCCACGACCCGGCCGCAGAACAGCTCCAGCCGTTGAGCGGACTGGGAGAACGGCTCGTCGGCCAGCTGGATCGGCTCCCCGTCCGGCAGGGCGCGCACCGTGACCCCGGTGCCGCGCTGCACGTCCAGCACCTCGTAGAGGGCGGGGGGCACCTGCCGCCAGATCTCGATGAGCTCGCGTTCGTCGGGGCGCAGCCAGTGTCCCCGCGCGGCGAGGAACTTGTCGACCAGGCTGCCGGGGAAGAGCGCGAGATCCAGGCAGAACATCTCACCCAGCGGCGTGTCCTCGGTCTGGCCGCTCGGCGGCGTGCTGCTCGCCAGACCGGGCGCGCGCTGCGCGTAGGTACCCAGCAGTGCGCAGACGAGCTGGGCTCGCGCCGCCAGCGGGGGCGCGCCCTCGCGCAGACAGCAGACCTTGAACTTGCGGCCGGACCCGCACGGGCACTGGTCGTTGCGGGGGACATTGCCCGCAGTGACGGCGAGCGCCTCGGACAGCCCCGCGCGCAGTGGGCTGGGATGCTGGGCGCGCCGTAGGTACCGATCAGCGGTGGGGTAGTCGCCACGCGCGGCGGCATACTCGGCGCCGTCGTGCAGAGCCGGCTCCAGACCCGGACGGTGGGTCAGCACCTCGTCGATCAGCCTGCGGGCCGACTCGGAGTCCCCGGCGCCTTCGGCGGCGCGGGCAGCGAGAAACGCGACGGCCGCCCTGGCCTCCTTGCGGCGCGCCTGCGACCGCAGCGCCGTGAGCTGCGGCTCGGCCGCGGCGCCCCGGGCGGTGTGACATTCGATCCGGTCGGCGAACGACCCCAAGGCGTCCTCCGAGGCGGTGGCCAGCGCATCAAGGAGGAACTGGATTTGGTCATCGTCCAGCGGCTTGTCGCCGAGGAGCAATCCGGCGACGGTCTCGACATCGGCCAGGAGTTCGGTCTCGGCAGTCATCAACGCAGAGTAGCCGACCTTGTCGAAGGCGGGGACCTCACGGCGTAGGTGTTTTCCGCTGTGTATCCTCACCGGTCCCGGTCTCACGCCGATACGGTCAGCGACGTGCCTGACGGTCCTGGCTCCACCCGGAGCACCGCAGAGCTCGACTTGGGCCGAGCCGACGATGAGACGGTCATCGCCCAGGACGAGGAGCGGCCTGCCCGGCGACTCACCGGCCCGGTCGCCGCCGGGGTGACCGCGGCTGGCGCGCTCGTCGCGGTATTCGTGATCTGTCAAGTGTTCTGGCCGCTGGCGCAGGGTAACCAGTTCTCGCTGATCCTGTTCCTGGCGGCGACGTTGCCGCTGGTGTTCCTCTGCTACCGCGCCGGCCTGCGGCTCGGTCGTCAACGGGTCCGGGACCGGGCCGATCGCCGGGACAGCCCCACCGTTGCGGACTGGGTGCTCGCGGCGCTGGCCCTCGGGGTCTGTCTCTATCCGGTACTCCCGGCACCGCTGGGCGCGGGCGGTTTCAACGTTTTCCTGGACCGTCAGGGCATCCTGACCACGCCGGATGTGCTGGCGGGCGCGGCCTTGCTGCTCCTGATACTGGAAGCCACCCGGCGAACCACCGGCTGGGTACTGCCCGCCGTCTGCCTGCTGATGCTGGCCTATTCCTACTACGGCGGGCTGCTGCCGCAGAGCTGGTCGATCGCGCATCAGGGCCTGGACTTCGACGAGATCATCAACGGGCTGTACAACGACGCGTCCGGCTTCTACGGCATACCGTTGGACGTCGCGGCGAGCTATATCGTGCTCTTCGCGATCTACGCCGCGATACTGGACCTCTCCGGCGCGGGCCGGTTCTTCATCGAGCTCTCGCTGGCCGCGTTCGGCCGTTCCCGCACCGCGCCGGGCCGGACCGTCGCGTTATCGGGGTTCTTGCTCGGCACGGTGTCCGGCTCGGGGGCGGCGACCACGGTGAGTCTCGGGTCGGTGACCTGGCCGATCCTGCGCCGCGCCGGCTATCCGGCCGAGCACGCGGGCGGGATGCTCGCCGCGGCGGGAATCGGCGCGATCCTCTCACCACCCACCCTCGGCGCCGCGGCCTTCATCATCGCCGAATACCTGCGCGTGTCCTACCTGCAGGTGCTGCTGTGGGCGATCATCCCGACGCTGCTGTACTACCTCGGCATCCTGCTCGCCGTCGAGATCGACGCTCGGCGCCACGGGGCCACGGCGGTCGAGGTCACGACCGGATCGCCGTGGCGGCTGCTCGGCCGCTTCGGCTACCACTTCATCTCCCTCGCCGTGATCGTGGTGTTCCTGGCGCTGGACATCCCTCCGTTCGCCGCGGTGGTCTACGCCTGCGGCGTGCAGCTGGTGCTGTCCTTCCTGGACCGCCGACACGCCCTGACGCCCCGGCGGCTCTACGCCGCGCTGGCGACCGGGGTGCGCAGCGTGCTGCCGGTGGTCGCGGTGTGCGCCGCGGCCGGGATCATCACCTCGACCATCGCCAAGACCGGCCTCGGGCTGCAACTGTCCTCGATCCTGGTCGCCACGGCGCGCGCCATCACCGACAACCCGACCGGAACGCTGATCGCCACGACGGTGCTCGCCGCGGTCGCGGTCGCCGTGCTCGGGCTGGCGGTGCCGGTGACCGCCTCGTTCATCATCGCCTGGGTGATCATCGGCCCTGCGCTGATGGACCTGGGGGTAGCTGCGCCCGAGGCCGCGATGTTCCTCTTCTACTTCGCCGTGCTCTCCGAGGTCACCCCACCCACCGCGCTGGCCGCCGTCGCCGCCTCCGCGATCACCGGCGGCCGGGTGATCCCGACGATGATGCAGGCCGCCAAGTATGCGTTGCCCGCTTTCCTGGTGCCGTTCGCCTTCGTGCTCACCGGTGACGGTGCCGCGCTGCTGACCCTGGGCTCGCCCTGGACCATTCTCTGGACGACCGCGGTATCGGCGCTCGCGGTGGCCGCTCTGGCGGTCGCCACCGGTGGCTGGCTGATCCACCGGGCAGGCCGGGGAGAACGTGCCCTGTGCCTGCTTGCCGCGTTGCTCCTGCTGTACTTGGAGTCGCCCGCGATCGTCGCCGGTGCCGCGCTACTGGCCGTCGCCATCGTGGTCCATTTGTTGGCTACCCGAACAGCTGGGAGAGCGGGATGAGACCGGGACGATCTGCCTTGGCGCTGCTCGCTGCCATGCTGGCGGTGACCGGTCTGGTGGCCTGCGGTGGCCGCCAGCAGAGCGCGGCCCCGGCGGAGGGCACCGGTTGCGAGATCACCGCGGATCGCCGGATCAGTATGGCCACCGGTAACACCGGTGGTGTCTATTACGTGCTCGGCGGGGCGTTCGCCGAAGCGGTGAGCTCGGCGACGAACGGCAGGCTCAAGGCCACCGCCGCCGAGACCGGCGCCTCGGTACAGAACATCCAGCAGATCGTCGCGGGCAGCTACCAGGTGGCCTTCACGCTGGCCGACACCGCCGCCGACGCGGTCAACGGCACCGGCTCCTTCGCCGGTGCGCCACAGCCGATCAGGGCGCTGGCCCGGCTCTACCCCAACTTCAGCCAGGTCGTGGTCCGCTCCGACGCAGGCATCACGACGCTGGCCGACCTGCGCGGCAAGCGGGTGTCGACCGGCTCACCGAAGTCCGGCACCGAGGTGATCGCCAACCGGATGCTGGTCGCCGCCGGGCTGAATCCGGATATGGATCTGGCTGCTCAACGGCTCGACATCGGTACCAGCGTGGACGGGATGAAGGACGGCACGATCGACGCCATGTTCTTCTCCGGCGGGCTGCCGACACCCAACATCACCGACCTGTTCACCAGCCTCGGCGACCGGGTGCGGCTGCTGGACACCTCCGCCGTGCTGACCAGATTGCAGGAGATCAACCCCGTCTACGCCGTGGCCACCCTCCCCGCCTCGACCTACCCGTCCGCCACCGACACCCCGACCATCGTGGTGCCGAACCTGCTGGTCGTGCCCGAGAGCTTGGACCCGGCCACCGCATGCGTCCTGACCAGGACCCTGTTCGAGCGCACCGCTGATCTGGCGGCGGTCAACCCGGCCGCCGACGGCATCACCCTCCAGCGGGCCCGCCAGACCGCTCCGATCCCCCTGCACCCCGGCGCCCAACAAGCCCTGGACGCCCTAGGCGCCCCCTCCTAATCCTGCGTGTCCGCCTCCCCTGCACCCTGTGTCCTGCACCCGTGCACGGTGTGTCTTGACTCAGTCGTCAAAGATGTTGCCTGCGTCGCAGAGGATCTCCCGGCCGTTGAGCGGCTGCACCTTCCGACAGTTCCGCTCCTCGAACAGCCTCTGGAAATCGTCGATCTGCCGTTCCGACAGTGTGATCGAGTCGGCGAAGATGATGAATGAGACGGGTTCGGTGAATGGTGGGGTCGTCAGTGACCCCGAGTAGCGAAATGATGCGCGTCTGTCGGGAAGCAGCTTGCACAGATTCACATCCGCCACGATGCGCGTGCCGCCGGAATGCTCCGGAAGCTCCCGGAAGATTGGATCCAGCACTCCGTTCGTGCGCCCCTGCCTGATGAAGACACCGATTACCAGCACGGCACCGTCCGCGCTGCGGTGCACCAAGTGCATCTCCACCGGTGTATGTCGACCTGCGATCTCGTGCTCGGAGGGAGTGTGCCAGTGAAACTGCACCAGGTCGTAGCGGGCTCCGCTGAGGGCGATGTGCGCAGCGCCAGTAGGAACATCGGCTCGGATGGTGGCGAACTCGTCAGGTGACCCGGTATTGACCAGCGTCACGTTTGTGCTCTTCGAGTAAGAAAAGTCGATATCCGGCAGGTGGTCGACGAACTTGATCTCATTCTTGCAGAAGTCGATCGGACTCTGGGACATTCCTGGAACGGTGGTCATCTGATTCCTTGAGGTTTTGATGGTGCTGTTGGTGCCAGCGTTCGAGGAGGACCGGCGCCTCCCGCTCGTAGAACACCGTAAGGTCCTCCAGTTCCGCCAGGCGCTGTCGCCGCTGGGGTGATTCGCCGTCGAGTGCTGCAAGACCTCGCTGTGCGAGCTCGCGCAGTCTCTTCGCGGTCTGGGTCTGTTGTTCGAACACCACAGTCCACGCTCCTGGCTTAATCCGGTAATAGGTCCGACGGTCCCCGGGCCTGGTCTGACGCTCCACCAGACCAGCACGGACCAGTGACCGGGTGGTCGTGCTGATGCTGCCCCTGCTCGCGTGCAGGATTGTGGCGAGGTCCTCGGCGGACTGGTGGCTCGGCTCGCACACCATCAACCACCCCAATACCCGACCCCAGATCCGGGTGAGGCCATGATCCTCATAGAACAGCCCCACCTCATCAGTGAACTGCAGGAGCTGCTTGGTCCTGCTGCCATCCTCCAGGGCGTTCTTCATCGCTTCCTTCCGATCCCGGTCCCGTTGATGTCGATACTGTACAACTGCGACAGGAAGTTTCAAGCACTTCTGAACCCTCGGTTTTGGTTGTGGGCTAAAGTAGCAAAGGGTAGCGCATTGCCTACTGTGCGTGACAGGTCATGTTGCTGAGATATATAGCAGCCAGCACACTGGGGAGGGGCATGGACACGTAACGTCACCTTTGGGTTTACCGAAAATCCCGCCACCTGCGGTGACTCTCCGCTGCTCAGCACTCTGAGTGAGCGGAGTATGAATTAATCACTAACTTTACCGGAGTTTTGCTAATGCTTGAAACTTCTGGGTCGCCTGGCTTACTCTTGCTTTGTTCCGGCAGCGTGTCGAACCCTCGCCGCAGAGAGGAGGCCTGAATGCAACTGCGTCCGGGGGCCTGCTCGTCCAAGGAGAGGGCCTGGTAACAAGGGCGAGGGTAGTTCGCCATCGAGCAGACGACCTTGATGGTGGGTGGGTGAGTAGAGCCACACCGATTGAGCCCTCACCGCGCACCCTTGAGTATCACTCCGTGTAAGTAGTAGATCAGTGGCGATCATTGTCGATCCGACAAGGTAGGTGGTTGCCTTGGTCTGCGCCTGGAAGATCCTCATTCCGCGATGTGGCAGGAGTTTATATTTGTTTCTAGATTAGGGAGAATTATGATGGGTTATCTGTATCCCGAGGTGGAGATCTCGACCAAACGCCAAGACCGGACCGTTCGTGGCGTTTCAGTCGTCAGAAAGCTCAAGGCGCTTGATGGTGTTTGGGTAAAACGTATCCGCGCGCCGGGTCAACAAGAAAAGCACAATGATGGATTTACAATCCATCAAGTGGTGTTTGCCCGGTCGTTGCGACCACTGCTCGACATGCCGGTAATTGCTCATGTCAAGCCAGTGCAGATCGCACTGTTATTGAACGCCTACTGGGAGGGTATAGCGAAGGTGCTCCCAGAGCCGTTCGACTCCGCATCCAATCCTCAGGACTATATGATTCAGAAGGATCAAGGTGCAGTTGTACTGCACAGCGTGCTTCCGTACGTCATCGAAGTGATCCCCTCGTTGGGTAAGTCATTGACAGATCCCATCGCCTATGCAGACGTCATGCACGACTTGCCTATGCTCAGCGGCGAGATAGTGACCGACAATGGGGTAGAACTGGTATCGGATGCAAGTTTCTGGCTTTCCGGCCCCGCCGGAGTAGCGTCGCGGTTCAGCGGTGACGCGGGGTGCGAGTGTCTGTCCTCCGACGTGCGGGCGCTTATTCCCCGGCCCGCTGAAGGATTGGAAATCTAGAGCGGCGACCAGCGACGGGTTGCATCGTCATCAAGGGGGAGACCTGTAACCGAAGGAGCCCTATGACCCGCTCGAACGGCGAGCTCCTCGTGCGCGGCCGGGGCTGGCTGCGGCACCGATCCTGCGCTACGGAGCGAGGCCACCGAGGCGGGTTGCCGGCCCAAGGAGGAATACATCTTGTTCGAACTGGGAATCGACGAGGTACTAACCACGGAGTACGATGACGGCACCCCACGGTACCGGCGGTGGTCGAGCGCCCGAAATTGAGCGCCAACGAGAGATCAGGATTTCCGGTTCATCGTCGTTCTCAGCGAAGGCCACGAGCGATTGCCGGGTCAACCGCCGCATCGCCTCGTCCCGGATCTCTTGATCACAGTCCTGGAGGAACGGGGCGTGGAGCAACTCGGGTTGCTCGGTCCTGATCCCGGTCGTGCCGTCGTCCCACGGCTCCATCCGTGGTGGGGGTTCCGGACCGGAAAAGTCCGGCCAGCGACTGATCCTGATCGGGCATGACAGCGCTGATATAGATGAGGTGCCTCACGTTGGCCTGGTCGGTGGCCGCATCGGTGATCACCATGTCGCCATAGGAATGACCGCAGAGAATCACGGGTTCGGCGATGCGCTTCAGTCACGCCCCCGTCGGTGACGCGGGCTCCGGGCACGAAGACGACCTTCACCAGCGCTCCTCCATTTCGGCGACAGCGGATGTCACCGTGGGTGGCGCCCGGATTATATGGATCAGCTCAACCCGCGTGCTGACCAAGGGTCGTGGACGATCTTCAGGCGAATTCGGCCAACTTGCCCTTGTGGTCCCCCTCGTACTTCAGCAGCCGTGGTGCCTCGACCTCGGTCACCGGCCTGGGCGGGACATTGCCGTTCGTCGCCCGCAATGGAGGCAGACGTTTCATCCGGCTGCGTTGCGTCCGCAGTCAGCTGGCCGAGACTGCCACCGCCGAGCGTGTGGCTGAACTGATGTGCCCGCTGATAGGACATGTCCAGCAGTTACTCGGTGTTTTGCAGCGGTATGCCGTGTTCTTCAAAAGATGAGGACCCACCAGCGTGCACAGCTCTTGGGTATCGGCTCGCGCCGCATAACCTCATCGAAGCCAGCAGACCTCAGTTCTCGGTGGCGGTCTGGTAGATCGTGATGAAATGCTCCATGGCCGCTTCGACGCCGTCGCGGTCGCCGGTGGCCAGCAGGTCCAGGAGCAGGCCCCGGGTCACGGCGACGCCGAGCCGGGCGTTGGCGCGGGCTGCGGCGGGGGACATGCCCTGGCGGCGGCTCCACTCGGCGACCGGCTCCAGCCAGTGCTCGATGATGCCGTCCAGCAGCGGGGCCGCGTCGGGATCGCCCTGCAGCGCTCGGCTGTAGAACTCGAAGAACAGTCGTTCGTGGGGCCACAGTGCGGGGTCGGCCAGGTGCTGCCAGAAGCGCCGGGCGATCTCGTGCGGCGCGACGTCGGGGTCGAGTTGAAGTTGGGCGAACAGGTCGCGTTGGCGTTGTTCCATGGTGCGCACGACCTCGATGAGCAAGCCGTCTTTGGAGCCGAAGTGGTAGATCAGCATCCGGTGGCTGGTGCCCAGGGCGGCGGCCAGCCCGCGCAGGCTGATGTCGCCGACGCCGTGGGCGGCCAGGTACTCGATGGCGTCGTCAATCAGCCGCTGCTTCGCGTCGATCCTGGCCACGGCACTCCTCACTCTCCTTGGGATTGGCGCTGACTGAACCATGCGGTACGTGTACCATATGGTTAATTTTGGGAGGCATCATGCGCAGACAACATGTTGATGTTGAGGTCTACACACCTGCTGACGCCGCGACCCTGTACGGGTTACTGCGGGACGGGACGAGCTGGCCGGACTGGTCGCCAATCGAATCGTTCCAGCTGGAGCGGGCGGGGGAGCAGGAGTCCAAGGGGATCGGCGCGATCTGGGTCTTCCGCCGGGGCCGAGTGATCGGCCGAGACCAGGTCACCGAGCTGATCTCTGATCGCCGCTTCAGTTATCGGAATCTGTCTGGACTGCCGTTACGTGACTACCGGGGCGACATCGACCTCGAACCGACCGAGGGTGGCAC
>JBOHHD010000784.1:0-1558 GCA_050700515.1 Pseudonocardiaceae bacterium | reverse complement strand
CGAATATGCCACCACCGCGCCGCGAAACCAACTGCTCGCTCCCGGCGCCTCGGCCAGCGCGCTGGACACCATCCCGCCGGTCAGCGACTCGGCCACCGCCACGTTGATACCGGTCGAGTTGAGGAGCTCAGCGATCTGGGCTGCCACTTGAACCCGCTCGGTGTACTCGCCTGCACCCATCACCATGCTCGGGGTCTGGTTTCCGCACCCGGCGGCGCGTCGCTTCGGGTCATGCCACAGACGTTCCCCGAATCCGCCGATGTTATGCGGCGAACAGGCCGAAAAGAGGGAAAAGGGGCAGCGGCGATGAATCGCGAGGTACGAATCGACTAAGCCGGATGAATGTGGAACCCTGCTGTCCGCAGGCCCTGGATGGCTTCGTTGACGCTCAGAGGTGACCAGGGGTGTCGGGCCGGTCGAAGGTGGGCCGGCGCGCGGCCGTATCGACCGAGGGAGGCGATGGCGTGCGGGAAGCGGCGGCGGTCGACGGCGAGCAGGCCGGCGGTGGCTCCGTGCCGCCGCGCGGCTGCGAGCCACTGAGCCGGGTCGGCGATGCCCTCGGAACGCACGCCGTGTTGGAACAGCAGGAGCTCGACCCTCCGGTAGGGCGTGCTGGCCTGCAGGTGGTCCTCGAATGCCCGCAGCGCCGGCTGCACGGCGAAGAACGTCCAGAACGGCACGGCTGCGGTGTTGATCGTGCGCCAGGGATCGCCGACCACGAACGAAGGGACGAGCAACCGGTCCGCCCGCTCTCCTCGCCGGGCATACCAGGTGCGCATCACCGTGGCGACGGCATGTGCCGGCGTCTGCGGACCGCGGTAGGTGAGCCGAACCAGCGGATGTCGGTGGGTGGCGCACCAGGCCGCAAGAGCAGCGCCCAGCCCTGGGTCGGCGCCCCACTCGGCCTCGGGTGCCTCGTCATCGGGTCGGGGGGTGTGCGAACGCTGCAGGTAGCTCTGCGGAGGGCACCCGCCTTGGGCACCGGGCTGGAAAACATGCCGTGCGCCGATCCGCACGACCGGCCAGCAGGAGGCGTCCTCGATCAGCATCACCGGGGCGCCTGGAAGCAGGGATGCGGTGAGGAAGCGGGCATAGGCAGCGGGCAGCTCGCACCATTTGGTCCGGAAGTAAGCCATCCGGGCGACCATCAGTTCGTCTTGGATCTGGTCGTGCATCTGGTGCAGCACCACGTCAGGGTTGGCCTCGAGCAGATGTGGCGCGAACCGCTCACCGAAGCGCAACGCGTCGACCGGGCGCTGCGGGTCCCCGGCATGGGCGACGGGCACCAGGACTGTTCCGGGCAACCACGGCACCTGGAGTGCCGCTGCCAGGTGAGTGAGGGCGCCGTTGCTGGAGCCGACGAGCACGGCGGGGTAGCGCCGCTGGGGGTAGCCGTCAGCGAGCCGCTCGGCCACAGCGGCCAAGTCGACGTCGGCGAGTCGGTGCGGGTCGATGCCCTCCGCCGCCCCGATCCGCGCGTAGAGCCGTCGCAGGGCCGGCCATGGCAGCCTCCCGCTGACCCGGACCGCAGCCGCAGCGCCGGCGCTGTGTCCCAGGT
>JBOHHD010000783.1:0-13627 GCA_050700515.1 Pseudonocardiaceae bacterium | reverse complement strand
GCCCCACGCCAGTCGATCATCTGTGGTCCCCCCGGGGTGGTGGACGAGCTGGTCGCCACCTTCCGGCGGCGTGGAGTGGTCGCCCAGGTCCTGCCGTTCCGCTCCGGCTTCCACACCCCCATGCTCGCGCCCTATCTGGACCCGATCAGAGCGATTTTCCGGCGCATCGCCTTGCAGGCGCCGCGCGTCCCGATGTGGTCGGCGACCACGGCGTCGGAGTACCCGCAGGGCCGCCCCGCGGTATGTGAACTGGTCATCCGGCACCTCCTGGCACCGGTGCGGTTCCGGTCACTGATCGAGGCTATGCACGCCGCCGGCTTCGCCGCCTTCGTTCAGCTCGGTTGTGGTCAGCTCGGTTCGCTGATCAGCGACACCCTGCGCGGCACCGAGCATCTGGTGATTGCCGCGACCTCACCGCAGCACCAAGGCCTGGCCCAGCTGCACCGAGTGGCCACCGCACTGTGGACATACGGTTTGGGGATATATGGATCGGCGGTAGCGAGGCCCGATCGGCGCACCGTCCGGCTCGATCTCAGCGCCGCGCTGGTTTCGCTGCCTGCGGCGCACCGGCCTCCGTTGGTCAGGCGGGAGGGCATCGGCGCGGAACTCGCCGGGCGGGGCGGCATCGCAGGGGAACTCGCCGAGACCTTGCGGGAGACCGTGGACGCTGCGGTCACCGTGCTCGCCGCGGGCCAGCACGGCGCCGCGCAAGCCGGTCCTCGGGTGGCCGACGGGCCATCGGCCTCGTCGGTGCCCGGCGAGTTCACCGGAGTGTTGCGGGTGTGCACCGAGGCCATGCCCTATCTACACGATCACTGTCTCTTCGCGCAGCGACCGGACCGGTCGGACGGCAGCGACCGCATCCCCGTGGTTCCGTACCCAGTGGTCCCGGCGACCACATTGGTCGCCCAGCTGGCCGACGTCGCTGAACAGGTGCTGCCCGGCGCCATCGTGATCGCGGTTCGGGACATACGGCTGAACCGGTGGCTGCCGGCGTCACCGCCGATCGACGTCAGGATCTCGGCGATCCCGGTGGGCCAGGGCGTACTGGCGATGTCGGTCGGGCAGTACGCGACTGCCACGGTCGAACTTGCCGCTGATTACCCGGTGCCGACTCCAGCGGTGTGGTCGTTCGACCCGGCGAATGAACGCGTGCCGACGTTGACCGCGGCCGGGCTCTACCGCGAGCGGTGGCCAGGCCACGGCCCGGCGTTCCAGGGTGTCACCGAGCTCAGCGCGATCGGAAAGACCCACGTACGCGGTGTGCTGACCACTCCCGCGGCTCCTGGCGGGCTGTTGGACAGCGCCGGCCAGCTGCTCGATTACTGGATCAAGACCACCCACCGAAAGGGCACGCCCGTCTTTCCGGCCGGCATGCGAGCGATCCGGTTCTTCGGCCCGCACCCGACGCTCGGCGCCAGGCTGACGTGTTCGATCCGAATCACCGCGCTGGACGACACCACGCTCGAAGCGGACATGCAACTGGTCGCCTCCGGGCAGGTGTGGGCGCAGATCGCCGGCTGGGTGGTCAAGGAGAACGAAGGAAGAGAATGGAGTGTGTGAATATGAGTGAGAGTAAGATGGTTCAGCTGGGGAGCGACGAACGCAGCATGTTCGACGAGCACAGTGTGTTCGCGGATGTCTGCGAGATGATCTCCATGGTGCTCGACGGGGTGGGCTGTGCCGATGTCGAGATCGGGATGGAGTCCCAGATTCTCGCCGATCTGGGCATGCAGAGCATCGATCTGGCGGAGCTGTCCGTCCATTTGGAGGACCATTACGGCGAACAGGTCAATTTCGCCGAAATCATCGGAGGCCTTGATGTCGACGTGATGAACACGATGACTGTCGGTAAGCTCGTTGCGCACATCACTCACTCACTCGTCGATATCGAGGAGCGTTGACTCGATGCCCATGGTCGTGGCCAATGGGGTCAAGCACTACATGCAACAGTTACAGGCCAAAGGACACAACAGTGACGGGCCTGCGCCGATCGTGGTGTTGATGCACGGCCTGCTCATCGACAGCCTGGCCAGTTATAGTTTCACGCTCGGTCCCAGATTCGCGGCGGCCGGTCTCGACGTGATCATGTATGACCTGCGTGGTCATGGTCGAAGTACCCGGCCGGGCACCGGTTACCGGCTCGCTGATTTCCTCGACGATCTCGACGACCTGCTCGTCGGGATGGAGATCCGTACCCCGGTACACCTGGTTGGCAATTCCCTCGGTGGCACGATCGCCTTCGGATACGCCGAGCGTCGACCCGAGCGGGTGGCCTCCGTCGTGCTCGTCGAGTCGATCCCGGCTGCGAGGGGGTGGGAGCCGAAGATGCTGTTCGCCTCGGATTTGGCCCGTCTCGTCCTCGGCGATTCGGCCCCGGCTAACTCGGAATGGGAAACGAGAGCGGCGATGGCCTCCGATCTGGCTCACGTCGGCGACCATTTCTCACGACCGGAAAACATTGCCGAGATCGCCGATAGCCACGGTCTGCCTGCTGCCCGGCTGGCCAAGCGGATGGGCCAGATGCTCTGGTCGACCTCGATCATCGAGGATCTCCTGGCGAGCGAGGTACTTTCCTGCACGCAGATCGCCGCAGTGTCCGTGCCCACCATGGCCATCTACGGCGCCGAGTCGGAACTGGTGAGGGAAGCGGTCTGGCTGAAGTCGGTACTGCCGTCCTGCGCCACTGTCATAGTTCCGGGGGAGGGGCATTACGTGCTGTTCAACCGGGTTGTGCTGATGGAGGAGCTGATTCTCGAATGGTTGCGGGGGCACGGCGTGCTTACCGGAGCATTGATCGAGGCACGTCCGGAATGAGTTGCGGCAAATTCTTCTCGGGTACTGGGCCGAGGGACGGGTGACATTGTCCCTCCCGAAGGGTTTCGATGGTCGGGTTGCCTTGGTCACCGGCGCCGCGTCCGGCATCGGGGCTGCGATCGCGGCACGTCTCGCCGCCGACGGCGCCCACGTCGCGGTGGCCGACAACGACTGTCTCGGCGCTGAGCGCACCGTGCGCATGATCCACGAGGCCGGTGGCCGCGCCGAACCCATCGCGGTCGACGTCACCGACCCGGCTTCGGTATACGCTGCGGTCACCGCCACCGTCGCTACCTTCGGTGCCTTGCACCTCGCGGTGAACAACGCCGGTGTGACCGGCCCTTCCGTGCTCACCGGAGAATACGACCCCCTGGACTGGCGACGGGTGATCGAGGTGAATCTCAGCGGCGTCTTTTATTGCCTGCGCTACGAGATCCCCGCTCTGCTCCTCGCCGGTGGCGGATCGATAGTGAACATGTCATCCATTCTCGGGAGTAACGGATTTTCGCAGCAGGTAGCCTACGTCGCGGCCAAGCACGGCGTCGTCGGCCTCACCAAGAGCGCTGCGCTCGAATACGCCTCCCACGGCATCCGCGTGAATGCCGTCGCCCCCGGCTTCGTCGAAACGCCGCTGGTGACTGAGGGGCTCACGCCACTCGGCCACCGGAGGCTGGTGCGCGCCCATCCGCTCGGTCGGCTCGGCCTTCCCGCCGAGGTCGCTGAGCTGGTCGCGTTCCTGCTCTCCGAGCGTGCCTCCTTCATCACGGGCAGCTACCACCTTGTCGACGGCGGCTACGCGGCACAGTGAGGCCACTGGCCGGGAAGTTACTGGCCGGCGGAGGGGGAACTGGCCATCAGACGCTGTTCGATGAGGTCTGCGGCGGCAGTCGTACCGCCCGCCCTGCGCATCTCCTCCTGAATCCGGCGCAGACGGCCCGCGATGCCCGGATCGCTCGCGACCGCGAGCACGGCCTCGCGCAAGGCGACCGCGCCGGCTTGCTCGCTCGGAAGGTGCTGGCCGACCCCCAGCTCGGCGATGCGTTCGGCATTCACGTACTGGTCCATCGCCTGCGGCACGGCGACCATCGGCACGCCGTAATAGAGGCCCTCCATGGTGCCGCCCATACCCGCGTGGGTGATGAATGCGGCCGCCTGGGAGAGCACCGACAACTGCGGCACCCACCGGTGTACCTCGATATTGTCCGGAATCGGCCCCAGCCCGTCCGGGTCGACGTAGCGGCCGATCGCCATCACCACATGCCAGTCCAGGTCTCCGAACGCCGCAATACACTCCCGGTAAAATTCTGCCTGGTCGGTGTAGGCGGACCCGAGGCTGATCAGCAACACCGGGCGGCTGTCTCCGGGGGCCTGCCAGCTGCCCTGGTGCGACCGGTCATCGAAGCAGGGGCCGACGAAGGTATAGGTCTCGGCGACCTTCGTCTCGTGGGGCTGCAGGACACGCGGGAACAAGGCGATGCACTGCTGCGGCCGCATGAACTCGGCGAAGGGCTGGTCGATCCCGTGATCCTGGAGCCAGGTGATGAACTTGGCGTGGTAGGCGATACCCGCCGGGTCGATCCGCATCGCCTCGATGACCGACGCCCTGTCCTGCTCGTACCCTTTCCAGACCACGTGGGTCGGGGAGAGCTGGATGATCGGGATGTCCCACTTGGCCGCCAGAACCGGCGCGGTGTAGCCGCCGATGTCGTAGAGGACCAGATCGGGTCGGTCCGTGTCGTAGGCGGCCTCCAACTGGGGAAGCACGGTCATGGCCTCCTCCAGGGCCATGGACATGAGCTCCAGGTCGTCCTTCGGGAATGCGGACGTCGGGTCGGATTCCGAAGGCATCGTGGATCGATAGAGCACCGGCGTCGCGCCGGTCGCCGCGACCTGCGGGGCGAACTCCTCGGTGATCGAGTACGTGACCCGATAGCCGCGATCCGCCAACTCACGCATGACGGCCAGGCTCGGATTGACGTGCCCGTGCGCCGGGATGCCGAACATCGCGATGTGCCCGCGATAGCGGTGGGCGGCGGGGGCGTGCCGCTCCTGGCCCCCGAGCCAGCGGTGGAGCGCCAGCGCGGTCGAGGCGGCGTTCTCCTTCATCATCGAGTAGTGATGGCCGGTCACCTCCATGATCTCGTGGGTGAAGTTCCAGGAGGCCCGCCAGTACTCCTCGCTGATCGGCCTGCCCATCCATTCGGGGACGCATTCAGTGGGTCGGACGAGGAGAACCGGCGCGGTGATCGTGGCCGGTTTCCAATTCTCGAAGAAACGGAAGTATGCGGCCGTGGCGGTCAACTGATCATCGGTCATCAAGGCGAACGCCTGGTCGTTGAGCGCCATGGTGGTCAGCGGTGCGCGAATGTGATCCCACGCGTCGTCCCGGACGGCGAGTGAGTCGAGCAGCACCACCGCGGTCGGGAAGATGCCCAACGTCTCGAGGTGAGCTGCCATGGCGTGGGCGAACCACCCTCCGGATGAGTATCCGACCATCGCGAACGGAGTGTCACCCAGGTGCTGACGCACGGCTTGCGCATGCATCGCGATGACCAGCTCGAGGGTGGCGGGAAGAGGTCCGTGGTCACCGAAGCCCGGATGCGACAGCGAGTAGACGTCGCGGAGCTTGTGCAGATTCAGGGCCAGCCGCGCGTAGTTGTGCGTTCCGGAGGGAGCGACGAACGGGGGGATGCAGACCAGGGCGGGTGTGATCGGGCCCTCGGCGAGCCGGACCAGCCCGCCGGGTTTATCGAGTTCGGCGACGCTGTGGAAGACCGGACGGAGCTTCGCGGCGATGCCCAGCACATCGAGGCCGGTATCGAGCATGTCGAGCTGGCAGGCGCGTCGGTAGAGGAAACGAACCGTCTCCGGCTCCGTCCCGTGCGGTGCGGGCTGGGCGGTCGAGATCGGCAGCGGGCTGCCCCCGCCGAGGGTAGGAGCGGTGTCATCGGCCAGCTCCGCGGCGAGATGGTCGACGAGGGCGGTGGTCGTGGGATGATCGAACACCACGGTCGCCGAGAGGGTCAGGCCCAGCGCCCGGGTCAGGCGCTTGCGCAACTCGACAGCCGCCAGCGAATCGAAGCCGAGCTCCAGGAATGAGCTGGTGACGTCGATATTCTGCGGTGCGGCATGTCCGAGGATGTCAGCCGTTTCGACCCGGACCAGCTCCAGCAGGACGCGGTCGCGTTCGGCACCGGAGGTTCCGACGAGACGGCGTGTCCAGGTGCTGAGCACCTGGTCGGTGTTTAGGTCGGTCTGGGGGGAGACTGAGGCAGTTTCGGGGCCGGTTTCGGGCAACTCCGCAAAGAGGCGACTGCTGCGGACGGCGGTGAAGGTGGGGAGGAAGCGCTGCCAGTCCACGTCGGCCACGGTAATGGTGGTTTCGCCCGCGGCCACTGCCTGCCACATGGCGGAGGTGGCGACCTGAGGGGGCATCGCGACCAGGCCGCGCTGGAGCAGGTGTTCGCTGATCCTCGGATCGGCGGCCATGCCGTCCTGTGCCCAGGGGCCCCACGCGACAGAGGTAGCGGCCAGCCCGCGGGCCCGGCGTTGGTGAGCGAGCGCGTCGAGAAACGCGTTGCCCGCCGCATAGGCGACCTGGGCGCCACTGCCCCAGACACCGGCGATGGAGGAGCTCAGCACGAAGGCGTCCAGCGGATAGCCCTCCAGCAGGGTGTCCAGGTGGAGCGCACCGGCCACCTTGGCGGTGATCACGTCGGCGAACTCCGCCTGGCTGACCTCGGTGAGCGGGGCGAACCGTCCGCTCATCCCTGCGGCGTGCACCACGGTGGTCAGTGAGCGGTCGGCGGTGAGCGAGGTGACCAGCTGGGCCAGACGCTCCCGGTCGGCCATGTCACAGGCGGCGATCGTGACCTCCGCGCCGAGCGCGGTCAGCTCGTCGCTGAGCTGGGCCGCACCCGGAGCCGCCGGCCCCCGGCGGCTGAGGAGAACGATGTGCTCAGCACCGTGGCGGGCCAGCCACCGAGCCGCGTGTGCCCCCAGTGCCCCGGTGCCGCCGGTGATGAGCACCGTGCCACGGGGTCGCCACAGCGGGGGTGTCGGCTGGTCGGCGCGCACGACGCGACGGACGAACACGCCGCCTTCCCGCACGGCCAACTGATCCTCCTCGGTCACGCCTGCCAGCGCGCCACAGACCCGCCGCAGCGCCTGCTCATCCGGCTCGTCGGGAAGGTCGACGAGGCCGCCCCAACATCGGGGATGCTCCAGACCCATGCTGCGGCCCAGACCCCAGACCATCGCCTGAGCGGGGTTGTCCAGCGGATCGGAACCACCCACGGACACCGCGCGGCGGGTAGCGCACCACAGGGGCACATCCACTCCCAGCTCAGCCCAGGCCTGCGCCAGCGCGACGGTGCGGACGACTCCCCTGGTCATTCCTCCCTGCTCCGGCTGCGGGATCTCGTCGAGGGCGAGCAGCGAGAGCACACCGTCGGGGGTGAGGCCTTCGGCGAGCACTTTCTCCAACCGGTCGGCGAGGTGGTCCCGAGTGAGCTCGCCATCGTCGAGCGCGACCGTGATCACTTCCACCCCGTGGCTGAGCAGCACCTTGGTCAGCGCGACAGTCAGGTCACCATCGGCGTTCGAACCGCCTATCACCAGCCACGTGCCGGCAAGGGTGGCGGCCGGAACGACTGCGGGCTTCCATTGCACCCGATAGCGCCAGCCGCCGACGGTGCTCGACTGGTCGACGCCCGCGGTCAGTCCTGGCGCGTCCAGCCAGTACCGCCGGCGCTGGAAGGCATAGGTGGGCAGGTCGACCCGCCGAGCGTCCCGACCGGAGAAGTACGCCCGCCAGTCGATGGGCACGCCCAGGACGTGCAGTTCGGCCAGGGCGCTGGTCAGGCTCCCGGACTCCGGGCGGCCGGCACGCAACGCAGGTACCAGGACCGCATCCGCGCTGAGTGGCCCGGTCAGGCAACCTCGACCCAGGGCGGTCAAGGTCGCAGCGGGACCCAGTTCGAGAAAGGCGGTGCCCCCTTCGGCCTCCAGTCTGCGCATACCGTCGAAGAACCGGACCGTCTCGCGCACATGGCGCACCCAGTAGTCGGGCGAGCCCAGCTCGTCGGTGGTGGCGAGGGCACCGGTGAGGTTCGACACGATCGGTACGGTCGGGCAGTGAAAGGACAGCGCTTCGGCGACCTGCCGGAACTGTTCGAGCATGGCGTCCATGTGCGGGGAATGGAACGCGTGGCTGACCGGCAGCCGTGTGGTCCGGTAGCCGTTGGCCGCGCACCTCGCCGCCAGCTGCAGGACGGCGGCCTCGTCGCCGGCGACCACTGTTGCCTGCGGGCCGTTCACCAGAGCGACCCCCACCCCAGCGTGCTGACCCTCGAACAGGGCAGCTGACAGGGCGCGGACCTCCTCCTCGCTCGCCCGGATCGCCACCATGGCACCGTCGGCTCGGCAGGTCTGCATCAGCCGGCCGCGGGCGGCCACCAGGACGCAGGCCTCGTCCAGACCGAGCACGCCGGCCACGTGCGCGGCGGCCAACTCACCGATCGAATGCCCGAGCAGCAGGTCCGGGGTGATTCCCCATTCTTCGACCAGCCGGAACAGGGACACCTCCAAGGCGAACAGCGCAGCCTGCGTGTAGGCCGTCTGATTCAGCAGCTCAGCGTCGGCCGACCCGGCGGGCGCCCACGTCACGCCGCGCAGCGGCCGGTCCAGGTGGGTGTCCAAGCGGGCGCAGATGTCGTCCCAGGCACGAGCGAACGGCGGAAACGCCGCGTAGAGCTCGCGGCCCATACCCGCTCGTTGGCTGCCCTGGCCGGAGAAGAGGAAGGCGAGCTTTCCGCCGTGGCGGACGGCGCCTGCGCTGAGCCCGGGCGCCGTTGCACCCTCGGCCAGCGCGTCCAGACCTCGCAGGAAACCCTCCCGCTCGGTGGCGACCAGGACGGCCCGGTGCGAGAAACCGGCCTTGCCGGCGAGGGAGTACCCGACGTCCACCGGCCGCAGTTCGGGGTGCGTACTCAGGTGGGCCCGGAGCCGATCGGCCTGGCCGCGCAGCCCCGCCACGTCCTGGCCGGAGATGACCCAGGGCAGGACCGCGGGATCGGCCGCCGCACCGTCAGCTGCTCTGTTGGTCGCACTCTCCTCAGGGGGTGCCTCTTCGAGAATGACATGTCCGTTGGTGCCGCTCACCCCGAATGCGGAGACACCGCCGCGGCGGGGACGGCCGGTGCGCGGCCAGGGTCTTTCCTCGGTGAGCAGGGACACCGCGCCTGCCGACCAGTTCACGTGGGGGGACGGCTCGATCACATGCAGGGTCTTGGGCAGGACACCGTGCTGCATCGCCAGCACCATCTTGATGACACCGCCCACGACTGCGGCGGCCTGGCTATGGCCGATGTTCGACTTCAACGACCCCAACCACAGGGGCCGACCAACCGGTCGGGACTGCCCGTACGTGGCGATCAACGCCTGGGCCTCGATCGGGTCGCCCAGTGTCGTGCCGGTGCCATGGGCCTCCACGGCGTCGATGTCCTCGGGGGAAAGTCCGGCGTTCGCCAATGCCTGCCGGATCACCCGCTGCTGGGAGAGACCGTTCGGCGCGGTCAGACCGTTGCTCGCCCCGTCCTGGTTCAGGGCCGAACCCCGGATCAGCGCCAGGACGCGGTGCCCGCCCCGGCGGGCGTCGGAGAGCCGCTCCAGGACCAGCATGCCGGCGCCCTCCCCCCAGCCGGTGCCGTCCGCGTCTGCCGAGAAGGATTTGCAGCGCCCGTCCGGGGCCAGGCCGCGCTTGCGGCTGAACTCCAGGAAGACCCCCGGAGTGGCCATGACGGTCGCTCCGCCCGCCAACGCCAGCGAGCACTCCCCCGCGCGCAGTGCCTGGGCCGCCAGGTGGAGAGCGACCAGCGATGACGAGCACGCGGTATCGACCGTCATGGCCGGCCCCTCCAGCCCCCACGTATAGGAAATACGTCCCGACGCGGCGCTGGTCAGGCTGCCCATGAGCAGATGGCCCTGGTAACCCTGGGGTGGCTCGTGCCAGCGGGGACCGTAGTCCTGGTAGGCGATACCGGCGTAGACGCCGGTCCTGCTGCCGGTCAGGGAGAGCGGATCGATTCCGGCGAGCTCCAGGGCTTCCCAGGAGGTCTCCAGTAACAACCGTTGCTGCGGATCGAGCGCGGTCGCCTCTCGCGGACTGATCCCGAAGAAGCCGGCGTCGAACTGATCCACGTCGTGCAGAAAGCCGCCGCGGCGCGAATAGGTGGTACTCGCTCGGTCGGTATCAGGGTGGTACAGCGCCTCGATGTCCCAGCCACGCCCCTCCGGAAACTCGGAGGTCGCGTCCCTGCCCTCGGCCACGAGCTGCCACAGCTTCTCGGGCGATCGGACATCGCCCGGGAATCGACAGGCCATGCCGACGATGGCGATCGGGTCGTCGTCGGTGCTGATCCGCTCGGGAGCAGGCAGCTGGACCATGGCCGGTTCGCCCAGGAGCTCAGCATCCAGCTGGCCGGCGAGCGCGGCAGGCGTGGGGTAGTCGAAGAAGACGGTGGCCGATATCGACAGATCGGTGGCTTTCGACAGGCGCTCCCGCAGATCCGTGGCGAACTCCCGATAGATCCCCAGCCGGCGCCACGACGCGTTCGTCTCCGTCGCACCGGGACTCTGCGCACCCGTCACAGCGGCCACCTCGGTACGGATAAGTCCGAGCAGAACACTGGCTCGTTCAGACTTCGACAGGCCGGTCAGCCGCTCGCGCAACGACACAGCCGAATTCTCTGCGGGTGTGTTCATGTGGTGACCCTATGTATCATCGGCGCGCCCCGCAGTCGACGGTCACTCGATCGAGCAGGGCTGGTTCTGTCTGGGGCAGGGCCGCCGGGAAGCAGGCTCCGGCAGCACTCCCCCTCCCCGCGCAGTAATGGCCCATCCGCTCGAGGACGGGCCCGGTGCTTTCCCGACGGTGCTGGCCTGATCTGCGAGGATGCCGCACGTGGGCAGCCGGAGAGCGCAGCGCGCCGTCGATCCCGTCCAGGGTCTCGACGAGGCGCAGTGCGCTGTGGTGTGTGCCCCCCGGGGGCCGGTCTGCGTGCTGGCCGGAGCGGGCACCGGCAAGACCCGCACGATCACCCGGCGGATCGCTCAGCTCGTGCACACTGGCCATGTCGCGCCGGGACAGGTCCTGGCCGTGACGTTCACCGCCCGCGCCGCGGGGGAGCTGCGGGTGCGGCTGCGTGAGCTGGGGGTTGACGGGGTGCAGGCCCGCACGTTCCACGCCGCGGCGCTGCGCCAGCTGCGCTACTTCTGGCCGCACGTGGTGGGTGACCAGCCGTGGCCACTGCTGGAGCACAAGCTGCGGCTGGTCGGCCAGGCCGCGCAGCGTGCAGGTGCCGGCGTTGAGGACGTTCGGGACATCGCCGGTGAAATCGAGTGGGCCAAGGGCAGCCTGGTCAGTGCCGACAGCTATCCCGCCGCAGCCGCCGCGGCGCGCCGGGAGACCGTATTGCCCGCGGTGCACATCGCTGCGATCTATGCCGGATATGAGGAACTCAAGAACCGCAACCGGGTGCTCGATTTCGATGACCTGCTGCTGCACACCGCGGCGGCGCTGGAGGACGACTCGGCCGTGGCACAGGAGTTCCGGGACCGTTACCGGTGTTTCGTCGTCGACGAATACCAAGATGTCACGCCACTTCAGCAGCGTGTGCTGGACGCCTGGTTGGGCGCCCGCGACGATCTCACCGTGGTCGGTGACGCGAACCAGACCATTTATTCCTTCGCCGGGGCAGCGCCCCGTTTCCTGCTCGAATTCACCCGCCGTTTCCCCGATGCGGTGATCGTGCGGCTGACCCGGGATTACCGTTCCACGCCCCAGGTCGTCGCCCTGGCCAACCGGGTGGTGGCCGCCGCGTCCGGGCGAGGAGCGGGCGCGCGGCTGGCGCTGGAGGGTCAGCGGCCGCCTGGTCCCGAGCCGTCGTTCGACGAGTATGACGACGAATCCGCTGAAGCCGACGCCGTCGCGGCGCGTATCGAAAAGCTGTTGGACGCGGGGGTGGCAGCGGCCGAGATCGCGGTGCTGTACCGGGTGAGCGCCCAGTCCGAGGCATTCGAACAGGCTCTCGACTCTCGGGGGATCGCCTTCCAGGTCCGTGGCGGGGAGCGGTTTTTCCACCGCCCGGAGGTGCGCGCGGGTCTTCGCGCGCTGCGGGCGGCTGCCGCGTCGAGCTCGATCGGCTCGGCGGGCCCGATCGGCTCGGCGGAGCAGCTGGGCTCGGCGGTCCGCGAGGTACTCGCTGCCCACGGGCTCACCACGGAGCCCCCCCGGGGCAGCGCAGCCCGGTCGCGGTGGGAGTCGCTGCGGTCGTTGGCCGAGTTGGCCGACGACCTCGCCGCCGGCCTGCCCGAGACCGATCTACGCCGGTTCGTTGCCGAACTCGACGCCCGTGCCGACGCCGCGCATCCCCCCGCCGTGCAGGGCATCACCCTGGCCTCGTTGCACTCGGCGAAGGGTCTGGAATGGGATGCGGTGTTCCTGGTCGGGTTGGTCGACGGGACACTGCCGATCCAATACGCCCAGGGCGATCGGGCTGCGCTGGAGGAGGAACGCCGGTTGCTCTACGTCGGAATCACCCGCGCGCGCCGGTGGTTGGCACTGTCCTGGGCGCTGTCGCGCACTGCGGGTGGGCGGCGGTCCCGGCGCCGCAGCAGATTCCTCGCCGGCCTGATCCCCGGCGAGCCTGCGGTCACTGATTGGCCGGTGAATGTTCGAAAATCGGTTGCAGACCGCCACGGGCGGGTTCTACCCTCAGCAAAGCAGCCGTGATCTGCGGCTGACCAGGACAGATTGTCCCGATCAATAGTCGGGACCGATGGGGGAGGGGGTGGCCGAGATGGAGAACACTGTGACCACCGGCACCCGTTGCTTCCCGCTGTTCGGGTCCTTGGCCGGTGCGATCTGGTCGGAGCAGGTCTGCTCGAAGCAGGGTGGAGACAAGCTCGCAATGCCGGCCGTCGCAGGCGGCCTCCGCGTTGCCGTGCTCAGCGGACCTCCCGTGCGTCGCCTGCGGTTCTGCGCCCTCATCAATCCGATCAGTATCGAACTGCCGACCATCGACCTCATGCGTATGTCCGTACCGGAGCCTTGAGTTCGAGCCAGCATCAGCCGGCTCAACAAGGCCGCGGACCCCGCATCGGGATCCGCGGCCTTCTTGCGTAGTAGGCCCTCATCCTGCGGCGGACCCGGTATTGGCGACGTCTGTTGCGCCACCACTTGCTTGTGACCGGCACCACCGAGGAGGACAGAGAAGTGTTCACCGCGACTGTGCAGAGCAGCCTGCCTTGTCGCTCGCACGACCCGGATCTTTGGTTCGCCGACACCCCAGCTGAGCTGGAGCGGGCCAAGCAGTTCTGCGCCGGGTGCCCGCTCAAGGTGCAGTGCCTGGCCAGCGCGCTGTCCCGGCAGGAACCGTGGGGAGTGTGGGGTGGCGAGATCTTCGAGCGCGGAGCTGTCATCTCCCGCAAGCGTCCGCGTGGCCGCCCCCGCAAGGCCGGCCTTGAGCGTGACCGCGTCGAACAGGGCCGTCACGCACCGGGAGCGGCTGCGTGACCACCGTCTCCGATCGCCGACCGATCATCAGAACTCAGGAGTTGAACACCATGTTGCTGTACGAAGTACTCGCCCGCGATCGTATGCGTGAAGACCAACGTCAAGCGGCCCATCAGCGGTTGGTCGGCCGGCTCGCCACCGTCCGACGATGGCAGCGCCTGGCCCGCTACGCCGACCGGCGTGCTCGCCGTGCCGCAGCCCGTCTCTAGTCGGGTTGGGGACTCCTCGCCGAGG